>JBJHDG010000001.1:0-26989 GCA_050486425.1 Pseudomonadales bacterium
CCAGTTGAGCCTGGACGCCAACCAGGTGGATCCCAGCGCCTTCGACGAATTGCTGCACCTGGCGTTCCTGCTGCATGAGGACAGCAGTCGCAGCATGGACCAGAGTCTGGACGACTTGCACCGGGACGTGGTGCAACTGCGCTGGGCCATGTTGGTGCTGAGCCTACTGTTGGTGGGCGTAGTGATTCTGCTGGCGGCTGGCTTCCGGCGTCTGGTGCGGCGCCCACTGGCGCAGATAGATCTCGGCATCCGCGCCCTGGGCCAGGCGGAATTCGAACGCCCCATTCAGGTGGAAGGGCCCAAGGATCTGGCGGACCTGGGGCAGCTTTTGAACTGGCTGCGGGAACGCTTGCGGGATCTGGAAGCCCAAAAACTCACTTTCGTGCGGCACATGTCCCATGAGCTGAAGACACCACTGGCCAATGTGCGGGAGGGTTCGGAACTGTTACTGGAGGAATTGGCCACCAGCCCACAGCCGCAGTTACGGCAACTGGCAGATATAGTGCGTAACAACGGCCTGCGTCTGCATCGCCTGATCGACGATCTGTTCGACTTTGCCGCCTGGCATGACGATAAGTCCAACCTCTATCTGGAACAGGTGGATCTGGGTCAGTTGCTGCGGGATATCTGCCGGGATCATCAACTGGATGTGCAGTCCCGCAGGCTGCAACTGGCGCTGAACCTGCCCGACAACTGCATACTGAATGCCGACCGGCGGCGCTTACATTCAGTGCTCGACAACCTGCTTTCCAATGCCCTGAAATACTCGCCGGAGGGTACCCGGGTGCACATTCAAGTCCATGCGGAAGATCCCTGCTGGGTGATTCTGGTGAGCGACGAAGGGCCGGGCATTCCCCTGGATGAGCGGGAACGGGTATTCTTACCCTTTTTTCAAGGGCAACCGCCCGTCCATGCTCGAGTCCGGGGCACAGGTATCGGCCTCTCCATCGTGCAAGCTGCCGTGGTCGCACATGGTGGCGAGATTCGCATTCTGGATAAGGAACCCGGCGCCCACTTTCTGGTCCGCTTGCCTATGAATCCTGCCAGTAACGGCCAATCCAGCCCCAGCCAGGACAAGTCCTGACATGACCCAAACCAATTTTTCATTGGGCCGCAGCGTCGGCCTGAGTTATAGCCTCCTTGGCCTGCTGGCACTGCTGTCCGCCTGTACCCTGCTACCGGATGCCACCAGCGTACTCAGTGTGCCTGCGGAACAGGAAGCGCTACCAACACCGGCAACCAGCCCGCAACCCGCATTGTCACCGCCGCCAGCGGAGCACCAACTGCAAGGCTATCTGCAGCTGCTGGATGCCTATCAACAAGCGGACAGCAGCGTGCGCGGCCATCTCCTGCAGCAGGTCAGTCATGCCTACACCCACAGCCCCACGGCCGCCAATCAGCTGCGCCTGGCACTGCTGCTGGCACAACCTGGGGAGGATGCCGAGGCTGCCGTTACCCATTTGCAAACATTGCTGCAGGCACCCAACGAAACTCTGCCCACCGCCACCACTGCCCTGATGCGGTTGTACCTGGAACAGGTGCAGGCCAGGGTGCAGCTCAGCCAGCGGATCCGGCATCTGGAACATCAGATCCAGGAACTCACCCGCATCGAAACCTCCATGGAGGCCACCAACCAACAATTGCGCCGGCCGGAGCCGGCGCCGGAGATCAGACGCACCCCATGAAAACTGGTGACATTCTGCTGGTGGACGATGACCTGGACCACCTGCACCTGCTACGACTGCGCCTGGAGCGGGAAGGCTATCGCATCCTTACCGCCACCCATGCCCGGGAGGCCCTGACCAAGGTCAGCACCACACGCCCGCGGCTGGTCATCACCGATCTGCGTATGGCGGATATGGATGGGCTGGCACTGCTGGACGCACTGCAGCGCCAATATCCCACCTTGCCGGTGTTGATGATCAGTGCCCATGGCACCATCCCAGATGCAGTGGAAGCCATGCAACGGGGTGCATTCGGCTTTGTCACCAAGCCCATTGAGCGGGAAGATCTGCTGAATAAGGTGGAACGGGCGCTGGCCACTTATGCCGGTGATCATGCACCCCTGGACAGCACTGTGGTCACTTGCAGTGACCGCATGCGCTCGGTGCTGGAGGAAGCCCGCTTGGCGGCAGCTTCGGAGCTCTCCGTACTGATCAAAGGGCCAACCGGCAGCGGCAAGGAACTCATAGCTCGCTATATCCACGACCAAAGTCCCAGAGCCAAGGGCCCCTGGGTCGCGGTGAACTGTGCCGCCATCCCACAAGAACTGCTGGAATCCGAACTCTTTGGCCATCACAAGGGCGCCTTTGCTGGCGCCGATGACGACCGTACCGGCCTGATTGCCGCCGCCCAGGGCGGCACCCTGTTTCTGGATGAAATCGGCGATCTGCCACTGGCGTTGCAAGCCAAGGTGCTGCAGGTACTGGAGGAACGACGAATCCGGGCCCAGGGCGCCCAAAGCAGCCAACCCGTGGACATCCGTTTGGTGGCAGCCACCCATTGCAATCTGGAACAGGCAATCGCCGACGGCGAATTCCGGGAAGACCTCTACTACCGTCTGAACGTGGTGCAACTGAAACTGCCAGCGTTGGTCGAGCGACGGGAGGACATCCCCCTGCTGGTGCACCACTTTCTGGAACAGATCGCAGCCAAATCCGGCAAGCGTCTGGTGTATGCACCGGAAGCCATGGAACTGCTGGTGCGGGCTCCCTGGCCCGGCAACGTGCGGCAATTGAAAAACCTGGTGGAACGCCATGCCACCCTATCCCGAACGCCAGTGATTCCAGCGCAGCAGGTGCAGGAAGCGCTGGCGGAAAAAGTGGCGGAGTTACCGTCCTACGATGAAGCCAGAGACAGCTTTACCCGGGAGTATTTGATTCAACTGCTGAAGATGACCGGTGGCAATGTGAGTCAGGCGGCGCGCCTGGCGCAACGCAACCGCACGGATTTCTACAAACTGCTGAACCGCCACGGCATCGAGAAGAGCCAGTTCTAACCCTGGAGTGATCTGTGCCACCGGCCCGTACTGGGCCGGTGTTGTCAGCGCGAGCACGCCGACTCAAGACACCAAATAATGCGGATATTCCGGCCGCCACATCAGGGCTTCCACTTCGCCCCGCAGGCGTTCCCGGTCAATCGGCTCACCGCGCTCTTCCAGAATACAAACCACCACCGCCAGGGCCACTTCCCGACAGATTTCCCGCAGCCGGGTCACCGCCGGAAACAATTGTCCAGCAGCCAGTTCATCCGCAGAGACATGATCTGCCAGTGCCATGGCGGCCGCAGTGACATGGGTGTCAGTGATTTCTTTCGGTTGTCCCAAGAGCGCGCCAAATCCCAATCCCGGAAACACAAAGACATTGTTGCCCTGACCGATCTGGTACTGGGTGCCCGCATAATCCACCGCCGGAAACGGGCTGCCGGTAGCCACCAGCGCCATGCCGTTGCTCCAGCGGATCACATCTTCCGGGGCCGCCTCGGCGTAGTCGTTGGGATTGGAGAAAGGCAGAATCACCGGCCGCGGCGTGTTCTCGGCCATCTGCCGCACGATCACTTCCGTGAAGGTGCCAGGCTGCCCGGAGGTGCCGATAAGCACCGTGGGTTTGTATTGCCGCACCAGGGTTTCCAGGTCCCGAGCCGCCGGATCGCCCATGCCGAATTTCTCTGCCAGCGCCGGTGACCAGGCCAGCTCCTTTTTATAGTCCTCACGAATGTCCTGATCGCTCACCAGCAAACCGCGGCTGTCCAGGGCGGCCACCGCCTCATCCAGTGCAGCACCTGTAATGCCAGCGTTGCGCAAACCATTACGCAGCTGCCGCACAATGCCCAAGCCAGCAGCACCGGCACCGTAAACCGCAATGCGGTGCTCGCCCAGGGACATGCCGGTAATCCGATTGGCACAAAGCACTGCCGCCAATGCCACCGCACCCGTGCCCTGAATATCATCGTTGAAGGAAGGCACCTGGGATCTATATCGGTTGAGAATTCGCGCTGCAGCATCCTTGCGGAAATCTTCCCACTGGATCAATGCACCCGGGCAAACAGCGCTCACCGCAGCCACAAACTCATCCACAAAGGCGTCGTAATCAGCGCCCTTCAACCGCGGCTGGCGCCAGCCGGTATAGGCCGGGTCATCCAGCAGCTGCTGATTGTTGGTGCCCACATCCAGGCTCACCGGCAAGGTGGCGGAGGGTGGAATACCGGCGCCCGCGGTGTACAGGGCTAACTTGCCGATGGCGATGGCCACACCACCCGCGCCCTGATCACCAATACCGAGGATGGATTCGTTGTCGGTGGCCACGATCAGGCGAATGTTGCGTTCACCCACCGCCATGCGCAGCACTTCCTCCATCTGCCCGCTGTGACCCGGGGTGAGCCAGATACCGCGTCGGGTTTGATAGGCACGGCCGAAATTACGCGTGGCCCAAGCCACGGTGGGCGTATAGACGATGGGCATCAGATCGTTCAGGTGTTCGCCCAGCACCCGGTAGAACAAATGCTCGTTCTGGCTCATGAGCTCCGACATATGCAGGAAGCGCTCTGCCGGGGAACCTTTGCCAGCAATCACCTGGTATTCACCACGGGCCTGATCCGCCAGGCTGCTCACCGCCGCCGGCAGCAAACCATGCAAGCCGAAGGTGGTGCGCTCTTCATCAGAAAAACCGATTCCCTTGTTCAGCAATGGATCGCGCAGCAGGTCATAACCGGTTTTGCTGATGGCAACAGGCTCGCCCTGGCGGCGCCAGGGGGCAAAGATTCCAGTCCTCGTCATTGACGGACGCTCCTTCAATCATGGGTACAACAACCCGCCGGAAAACGCACCCGGCCAGAAAACGCAAAGGCGCCCGCGAGCGCCTGGCGTGCCGGCCCCCAGAGGCGGGCTGTAAAAACAAGCCGCGTATTAAACTACGAAACGCAGGCTGCGGATAGGCAGCCGGGCTGGCGCTGCCAGTGCTTGCCAGCGCGGCAGGCATATCGCAGGCTTGTGTCAGGACCTTAGCGGGAGCAGCGGATGCACTGGCGTCAACGATTTCTCACCGGGCCCCTGTTCCGGCGGGTGGGGGCGGCCATGCCGGCCATTTCCGACACCGAATCCCAGGCGCTCAAGGCCGGTGATATCTGGTGGGACGGGGAAATTCTCTCCGGACGGCCGCAATGGCTGAAGCTGCTGGATCCCCCCCTGCCCGCCCTCACCCAGGAGGAACAGGCGTTTATCCAGGGCCCGCTGCAGCAATTGCTGGCCATGCTGGATGAATGGCGCATCATCTGCGACGCTGACCTGCCGGATGCCGTCTGGGACTTTATCAAGACCCAGGGCTTTCTCGGCATGATCATCCCCAAGGCCTATGGGGGTCTGGGCTTTTCCCCCGCCGCCCACTCCGAGGTGGTGACCCGCCTGTCAGCCCGTTCCGTGACTGCGGCAGTCACCGTGATGGTGCCTAATTCCCTGGGACCCGGTGAACTGCTCATGGCCTTCGGTACCCAGGCGCAGAAGGACTATTACCTGCCACGCCTGGCTGATGGCCGGGAAATTCCCTGCTTCGGGCTCACCAGCCCGGAGGCCGGCTCGGATGCTGCCGCCATGACCGACAGCGGTCTGGTGTGCAAGGGTGAATACGATGGGCAGGAAGTGCTGGGTATCCGCCTCAACTGGCACAAGCGTTATATCACCCTGGCCCCGGTGGCGACTCTGGTAGGCCTGGCCTTCAAACTCTTCGACCCAGACGCGCTGCTGGGTGATCAGCCGGAACTGGGCATCACGCTGGCGTTGATCCCCGCCGATACACCAGGGGTGCGTATCGGTGCCCGGCACTATCCCGCCATGCAGGCATTTCAGAACGGCCCGATCTGGGGCGAGGATGTGTTTATCCCACTCAGTGCCGTCATCGGTGGGCCGGAACGCATCGGTCAGGGCTGGCAAATGCTGATGACAGCGCTGGCGGCCGGTCGTGGCATCTCCCTGCCCGCCATGGGCGCCGGTGCCTGTGCCATGGCGACCCGGGTCACGGGCGCCTATGCCCGGATCCGCAGCCAGTTCGGTATTGCCGTGGGTCAGTTTGAAGGCGTCCAGGCACCACTGGCCGCGCTGGCTGGCCACGCCTATGTGCTGCGCGCCGCCCGTAACACCACCAACCTGGCGCTGAATCAAGGCTATAAACCCGCCGTCGTCTCAGCCATCTTCAAATACCAGGCCACGGAGAAGATGCGGGCGGCTATCAACGCTGCCATGGATATTCATGGCGGCAAAGGCATTTGCGACGGACCGCTGAATTACCTGGGCAATGGGTATCGATCACTGCCTATTGGCATCACTGTGGAAGGTGCCAACATTCTCACTCGCTCGCTGATCATCTTTGGTCAGGGCGCTATCCGCTGCCATCCCTACCTGCTGGCGGAAATGGAAGCCTTTGCTGACCCGGACCAGGCGCGCGGCCAGCACGCCTTTGACGGCCTGATCATGCAGCATGCCCGCCATGCGCTGCTGAACCTGGTGCGCAGTTTTTGGCATGGGCTCACCCAGGGCCTGTTCGCGCACGCACCCGCCGGCGCCGGCCAACTGGCAGGCTACTACCGCCAGCTCAGCAGATTCAGTGCGGCGCTGGCGCTGACCACCGAAATCGCACTGATCCACCTGGGCGGGGATTTGAAGCGGCGGGAGATGCTGTCTGCGCGTCTGGGTGATGTGCTGAGCGAGATTTATCTGGCCAGCGCGGTGCTGAAGCAGTTTCAAGCCGATGGCCAGCCCGAGGAAGATCTGCCGCTGGTGCATTACTGCCTGCAAACTGCACTGGCCAATATCGACCAAAGCTTTTACGCCGTGGCGAAAAATTATCCGGCACGACCGCTGGGGTGGCTGCTGCGGCTGCTGGTGCAGCCCTGGGGACGACGCCATGCCGGCCCGGCTGATAGCTTGGTGCAAACCCTGGCCCTGTATCTGCAGCAGCCCGGCAGCGGCCGTGACCGTCTCACCCAAGCGGTCTATCTGGGTCAGGGCGAAGAGCCGATTGCGCTGCTGGAAGACGCATTCACGCAAGTGGTGGCCACCGAAGCCCTGCGCCAACAACTGCGCAAGGCCAATTGTGCGGATCCAGATGCTGCGGTTGCTGCAGGCGTCATCAGTCAGGATCAATGTGCCAGTCTGCAGGCCGCTGCCGCTGCGGTGGCCCGGGCCATTGCCGTGGATCATTTCCCGGCCGCTGAGCTGCAGCCCAATGGCCAACGCCAGGCAGCGGGACTGGCCGCGGCAGTGAACCACCCAGACAAGGGTTAGTTGTGCCGCAACAGTTTAATCATGCGCTGGCTTGTGCCGATGCCATCATTGCCCAGGTGGGGCCACGTATCGTGCTGGGCATTCCCCTGGGGCTGGGCAAACCCAATCAGCTGGTAAATGCCCTGGTGCAACGGGCTTGTGAAAATCCGGATTTGGATTTATTGATTTGCACCGCCCTGAGCCTGACACCGCCCACGCCAGGCAGCGCTATGGAGCGACGCTTTCTCGATCCCATAATAAAACGCTTGTGGGGCGACTATCCGCGGCTTGATTATCTGCGCTTGCAGCGCGAGAACCGGCTGCCGGCCAATATCCGTATCCGGGAATTTTTTCTGCGCACCGGCGCCTACCTCGGCAATCCCAGCGCGCAGCAATCCTATGTCAGCGCCAATTACACCCATGCGGTACGGGATCTGGAAGCGCTCCAGGTGAATGTCATCGCACAATTGGTAGCGCCTGCTGCAGATCAGGGTACTTTCAGTTTGAGCTGCAATCCGGATATCAGCCTGGAGCTGCTGCCCGGTTTGCAGGCCAGGCGCGCCCGCGGTGACAAGCTGTTGCTGGTGGGTCAGGTTAACCAGGCCCTGCCCTATATGCCGGGCCCGGCAGCACTAAGCGTGGATGCCTTTGATATGCTGCTGGCCGATCCGGAACTGGAGTTTTCGTTGTTTCCGGTACCGGATGCGCCCCTGGCGCTGCGTGACCATGCCATCGGTTTGCATGCCGCCAGCCTGATCAAGGATGGCGGCACCTTGCAAATCGGTATCGGCTCGCTGGGTGATGCAGTCTGTCATGCCCTGGCCCTGCGCCAGCACGAGAACGCGTTGTTCCAGCGACTCTGTACCCAACTGCAATCCGGCGCCCCGCAACCAACATGCGCTGCCGAAACAGCGCCGTTTGCAGTCGGCCTGTACGGCGCCAGTGAAATGCTGGTACCCGGCTTTCTGGCACTACGCCAACTGGACATACTTAAGCGCAGTGTCACCGACCCCACGGATGGCGCCGCCATCTATCTGCATGCGGGATTCTTCCTGGGCCCGGCGCGTTTTTATCAGCAGTTGCGGGATATGCCGGCCAGCGAACGCCAGGGTATTCGCATGTGCGGCATCAAGTTTGTCAACGCGATTTATGGCGATGAAGCACGCAAACGTGAACAACGCGTGCATGCCCGCTTTATCAACAACGCCATGATGGTAAGCCTGCTGGGTGCGGTGGTTTCTGATGGCCTGGATGATGGCCGCATCGTCAGCGGTGTCGGTGGACAGTACAACTTTGTGGCCATGGCCCATGAGCTGGCCGATGCCCGCTCTATTATCCTGGTGCCGGCCACACGCGAACATCAGGGCAAGCGCACCTCCAATATTCTCTGGCACTATGGCCACACAACCATCCCCAGGCATCTGCGCGACATGGTCGTGACCGAGTACGGGGTAGCCGATTTGCGTGGCCGCACCGATCGGGATGTGATTGTGGCCATGCTGGCGATTACCGACACAGAATTTCAGGATCAGCTGCTGGCCCAAGCCAAAGCTGCCGGCAAGATTGAAGCCGACTACCAAATTCCGGCCTGGCAGCGCCGCAATACACCGGCTTGGTTACAACAGCAGCTGTTGCAGGATCATGCGCAGGCATTTCCCTATTTTCCTTTTGGCACCGATTTCAGCCCACTGGACGCCAGCTTGGCGGTGGCGCTAATTCAGCTAAAGCGCCAGCGCCACAGCAAGCTGGCATTGCTCAACCTGGCACTGACCGGTCGGCGTGTGCTGACAGACTGGCAAGAGGCCCTGGCGCGTATGGCTTTGCACCAGCCCAAGGGCTTACAGCAACGCATGGAAGCCTGGCTGTTGGCCGGCGCCCTGGCACAGACGCAGCACCCTAAACGCCCGCTGCTGGGTCGCTGGCTGCCGCAGGACAACGCCTCATGCTGATGACTACGCTGAACCTGCTGGGCCTGATGGCGCTGGGCTTTCTGCTGTTCCTGCTGATACTGGTGTTATTTCAACCTGGCCTCTATTACCAGGTCCCACAACCCGTCCACGACCTTGATGACAACCAGCGCCTGCGCCTGCTGGCAGAACTGCTACGTACGCGGGTTCGGCAGGCAAGCCACATTCAACACTTCAATCAGGGCAGCGATTTTTATGCAGCTCAACTCACCGCCATTGCCGGCGCCACCCAGAGCCTGCATCTGGAAAACTACATCTTCAAACCCGGCCCCATCGCGGACAAGTTCATCGCCGCGCTGGAAGAACGCGCTCAGGCTGGTGTGCAGGTGCGTATCGTAGTGGATGCCATTGGTAGTCGACATCTGCGATCGAAACTGTTGCGGAACATGCGCGCAGCCGGCATCGATATCCATCGCTACCATTTTCTGCAGTGGCATTCGCTGATCCGCCTCAATAACCGCACCCATCGCAACTTATTGTTGGTGGATGGCAAGCTCGCCTTTATTGGTGGCGCCGGTATTGCCGACTATTGGGATCGCCCGGGTGTTGCCTGGCGCGACACTGTACTCTGCTGCGAAGGCGAGGTGGTGGCCAGCCTGCAGGGTGTGTTTGCCGAGAACTGGCTGGAATGTACCGGTCAATTATTAGCCGGCGCCGCTTGCTTCCCAGCGCCCAGCCAGCAAGCAACCGACGCTTGCCAAGCCCTGGCTGTCGGCAGCACTCCCACTTATGGACGCTCCAATCAGGCACGGGTGCTGGTGCAATTTTTGCTGGCATCGGCGCGGGAAGAAATCCTGATCTGCTCGCCCTACTTTATTCCGGACAAAGGCATCCGCCATGAGTTGCTTCAGGCACAGGCGCGTGGCGTCAAGGTGCGCATCATTACCGGCGGGCCTTACACGGATCATCATCTGGTGCGGCGGGCCGGCCGCAAGCGCTTTGGTCATCTGTTAAAAGCAGGTATTGAGGTTTACGAATATGCCAATGCCATGCTTCACGCCAAAGTGCTGCTGGTGGACGGGCGTTGGTGCCTGCTGGGCTCTACCAATTTCGATCATCGTTCATTCGGCATTAATGATGCGGTTAACCTGCTGCTGCTCAATCCGGCTCTATATGAAAAGTTGGCTACCGACTTTCAGCAGGACCTGAGCCATAGTCAGGCCTTTACGCTGAGCGACTGGCAACGCAGATCCGTGGGAGAACGCCTTTTGGCCTGGCTGGGCACCGCGCTGGAGCGCCATCAGTAGCGGTGCCAGCCTCTATGGCCACGCTCGAAAGATCATGAGGAGATAACCCTTCATGCACAAATTGGTTTCAGCACTGCTGATATTTTGCTGCCTTGGCAGTTGCACGTTGGTGCTTAATCGATTGGGCACCGGTTTGGTATCTGAAGCCCCCCAGGTGTTGGTAACGGGATTACCTCCAGGCTACGATCCTGCACGGCCCAGACCTTCGTATACCGGCCCCCATCCCTCGCAACTAGCATTTGATTTGCGCCAATTCGAATTTCCGGTGGCCCTGGGCGACGTGGGCCCCATCGATTACTCCCTGGGGCCCCTGCAGTATCCATTCGCCTGCGAAACCCTTGCATCCGACCTGGGGCAGCCCCTGATCGACAACCAGCTGGGTGCTGGTACACCTGTCTTTGCCGAAACCCTAAACGGTGAACTTACCGATCAAGTGCTGGGTTACAGCCAGGACTGTGGCAGCCCCAGCCGAGTTGACTATTTCTATAAGCCTATTGATGGCCACCGCCTGCTGCCACTACCAGATTCCGCGTTCTTACCGGCCAATATGGCGTTTGTGGAGCTTGAAGGGCGCCGCATTCCTTTTGTGGTGGCGCTAGAGCGCGGCACCATCAACCGTTTTATCTATGGCATTGCCATGTTGGCCGATCCTCAGGAGCGCCGGGGGCGGCCGAATGGGCGACACTGGAATCAGCGCCTGGTGTATTACTTCCGCGGTGGTGTGGGTATTGGTAAACGCCAAGGCCGATTGCGGGTAGGCAGCATGCTGAACCGGCGCCTGGAGCAGTTAGGTCAGGGCTATGCCGTCGTCTTTTCCACTGGCAACCAAACCAGCAATCACTACAACATCTGGCTGGCAGGGCACACAGCGGCCATGGTGAAGGCGCAGTTTACTGCGCTCTATGGCGAACCCGCATACAGCATCGGCATCGGTGAATCCGGCGGCGCCGTGCAGCAATATCTGATCGCCCAGAATCAACCCGGCATTCTGGATGCCTTGATCCCCGTGTACAGCTACCCGGACATGATCACGCAAACCATCTGGGCCCTCGATTGTGAGCTGCTGGAATACTACTTTGATGTCACTGACGCTGATAATCCACGTTGGCGCCAGCAAGAAAATCGCATTCCCATTGCAGGCCTGGCTGCTCGCAGTGACATTGAAAACCCCATGAAGCGTTTTGACGATGTGGCCCAGCGCCTGCGCTGGCGCCGACCGCGGCTGGCCGAGGGCGCGACTGAGTGCGCACTGTCCTGGCGCGGCTTGACGCCACTCACCAATAATCCTCATTACTACCACCGCGCCAACAGATATAGCCCTGAGGTAGCCGCTGTCGCCCAGTTTACCCACTGGCATGACCTGATGCAGTTCTACGGCGTTGGTCCCGATGGTTTTGCCAACAGCACTTACGACAACACTGGTGTGCAATATGGTTTGCAGGCATTACTGACCGGTAGCATCAGTGCGGTGGATTTTTTGCACATCAATGCCAACATCGGCAGCTGGAAGCCTGCTCGGGAAATGCGCCAGGAACGCCTCTGGCTGTTATCCGGCGATGAAGATTTAACGCGTCTGTCGCTGTGGAGCGACCACAACATGCGCAAGACGCCAGGGGGCCCGACACCAAGATCCGTATTTGCCCGGCAACAACTTGACGCCATCCGCGTGGCGCCACGCAACCAGGGTCATGCTGGTGCCATGGCCGCCGCCTATTACTCCGGTCATGTATTTCTGGGCAAACTGGACATACCTGTGGTGGACCTCAGACATTATTTGGATCCGATGCTAGATATGCACCACTCTTTCGCCAGCATGGCAGCGCGCCTGCGCCTGAAAGCCGGTCAGGGTCATAGTGATAACCAACTGATCTGGGTGGCGGAACCCGACTATGATCCCACGCCACAGGCCTTTGCCCTGCTGGACAGCTGGCTAACCACAGGGGCCAAGCCCAGCCACGCCCAGGATGCCTGCTGGAATAATCAAGGTGAACTGATCGCCCAGGGTGATAATGTTTGGGCTGGCGCTTGGTCAGGCGCGGCACGAGATGGCGACTGTCTTGCCAGATTCCCCATCCATCAGTCACCGCGCAATGCAGCGGGCATGCCCAGACGCGGTGATTACTTCCAGTGCGCACTGATCAGCGTTACCGAGGCCATGGCCGCTGACCTGTACGGCAACCTGGACATGAAGCCCTATCAGGCCATGCTGGAATTGGTGTGTCCCCAGGGCGTGTGTGATTACCGCCAACCGGATCAAGCCCGACCCACGGGATTGTAACGCGGCTGGATCAGCGCTTGTGTCTACTGCCCTGCCGCGTGAGCGCCTGATTTAACGCCGCCGCCAACGCACCCTGGGGCTTTTGCGTCTCCCCTTTGCTGCGTTGTTGGTTCTGCTGGCGTCGCTCCCCACCTGGCTTCGTCGGCGCGGCAGCTGCTGCTTGCTCTGCCTTGGGCGGCGTATCTGACAGGCGCATACTTAGGCTGATACGGCGGCGCGGCAAATCTATTTCCAGCACCCGTACTTTGACAATGTCTCCCGCCTTCACCACCTGATGCGGGTCTTTGACAAACTGCTCTGCCAGATGCGAGATGTGTACCAGGCCATCCTGATGCACACCCACATCCACAAACGCACCAAAATTGGTGACATTGGTTACCACGCCTTCCAGGATCATGCCCGACTGCAGATCTTTCAACTCCTGCACCTGCTCATGAAACTGGGGCGCGCGAAATTCCGGGCGCGGATCCCGTCCCGGCCGCTCGAGCTCGGCCAGAATGTCCTGCACTGTGGGCACACCGAAGCGGTCATCCGTATATTGTTCGGCTTTGAGTCTGCGCACCTTATCGGCTTGGCCCATCAGTGCACCCACGTCACAACCCAGATCAGCCAGAATGCGCTCCACCACCGGGTAGGCTTCGGGATGCACAGCGGTAATATCCAGTGGATTGGTGCCGCCACGGATACGTAAGAACCCCGCTGCCTGCTCATAGGTTTTCGGCCCCAATCTGGGTACCTGCAGCAGGGCTTCGCGGCTGGCAAACGGACCCTGGGCATCACGCACGCCGACAATGGCCTCAGCCAGCGTCGGCGTCAGACCGGATACCACTGACAACAGCGGCACGCTGGCAGTGTTCAAGTCCACCCCTACCGCGTTGACACAGTCCTCCACCACCGCATCCAGCGACTTTGCCAAACGACTCTGACTCACATCATGCTGATACTGGCCGACGCCAATGGCCTTGGGCTCAATTTTCACCAGCTCTGCCAATGGATCCTGCAGACGGCGGGCAATGGACACAGCGCCGCGCAAGCTCACATCCAGATCTGGAAACTCCCGTGCCGCCAAGGCTGAAGCCGAGTACACAGAAGCACCGGCCTCGGAAATCATGATCTTGGTGAGCTTAAGTTCGGGCTGACGCCGCATCAGCTCACCCACCAGCGCATCTGTTTCCCGGGAGCCGGTACCATTACCAATGGCAACCAGCTCCACCTGATGACGCGCACAGAGCGACGCCAGTTTCGCCAAGCTACCGGCCACATCATTACGCGGCTGCAACGGATAGATGGTATCCGTCGCCAGCAGCTTGCCGGTGCCATCCACCACGGCCACCTTCACACCGGTACGAATACCCGGATCCAGGCCCATGGTGCAACGCATACCCGCCGGAGCTGCCAACAGAAGATCTTTCAAGTTGCGGGCAAAAACATTGATGGCTTCCTCTTCCGCCCGAGCCCGCAGCGCCGTCAACAGTTGGGTTTCCAGCTGCAGGCTCAGCTTGGCACGCCAGGCCAGACGCAGGCTTTCCTGCAACCAGGGATCCGCCGGGCGCTCCAGGTCCTTGATGCCAAAATGCGCGGCCATCATCTGCTCAGCGCTGTCACGGCTGGTGCTGGTCCACTCTGGCGCCAGGGTTTCTGGCAACCGCAGTTCTAGGCGCAGCACTTTCTCGTTGCGGCCGCGAAATAATGCCAGGGCGCGATGGGGCGGCACCTTGGCATAGGCTTCCGCATAGTCGAAGTAGTCCTTGAACTTGGCACCCTGAGCTTCCATTTCCGGCACCAGTTGCGAACGCAGCACGGCCTGCTGCTGCAAATGCAGCCGCAACCGCTCCAGCAAGGCGGCATCTTCACTGAAGCTATCCAGCAAGATCCAGCGCGCACCCTCCAGCGCGGCCTTCACATCAGGTACACCAGGATTCTCACCGGCTTCGGTAGTAAACGCCGGTTTCAGATAAGCGGCCGCCACTGTTTCCGGATGCAGCGTCGGATCCGCCAGCAACGCCTCAGCCAAGGGCGCCAGCCCTGCTTCAATGGCGATCTGCGCCTTGGTGCGACGCTTGGGTTTATAGGGCAGATACAAATCTTCCAGCTGCTGCTTGGTTTCCGCCAACCCAATCGCTTTGCTCAGCGCTGCCGTCAGCTTGCCCTGCTCATCGATACTGCCGAGGATGCTGGCACGCCGCTCTTCCAGTTCCCGCAGGTAACCCAGCCGCTCCTGCAAATTGCGCAACTGCGTATCGTCCAACCCGCCCGTGACTTCCTTGCGATAACGCGCGATGAAAGGCACCGTGGCACCTTCGTCAAGCAACTGGACGGCCGCATTGACCTGTGCTTCACGCGCGCCAAGTTCGGCCGCAATACGAGCTGGAATGGATGGGAGCATGGCGGATGTGTTACCTCTGGCGCAGCGGAGGCGCGACTATGGCGAAACCAGCAAGGTCACACAAGTCTTGCGGCGCGGCAAAAATTCTGTAAGGCGCCGCCCGGATATTCGCTATTGCGACTGAAAATGTCGCTTATGCTCTGGCGACAAACTTACCGGTTTCCGTATTCACCTTCACGGGTTCATCCACCGCCAAATATTCTGGCACCTGAATCTCCAGGCCCGTCTCCAGTTTTGCCGGCTTGGTGCGCCCGGTAGCAGTTGCACCTTTCAGCGCCGGCGCGGTATCCACAATACGCAGCACCACATTGGGCGGCAGTTCGATGGCTTTGAGATGATCCTCCACCAGCAAACCAAAAATACCTGTCATGCCCTCCAGCAGGTACAACTCCTGACCGTCCAACGCTTCCCGCGTCAGGCTGTACTGACTGTAGTCTTCCGTATTCATGAAGACATACTCGTTGCCGTCTACATAGGAGAGTTGCAGCCGCACCCGTAGACAATCGGCTTCCTGCAGGTAGTCATCCCCCTTGTAGGATTCCTCGCGTTTCAATCCGGTGAGCATATTGGTGAAGCGCACCTTGTACAGGGTTGCCGCCCCTCGGGAGGATGGACTGCGTGCCTCCAACCGGCGCACGATATGGGGCGCGCCTTCAACCTGCAGCACCATACCGTTTTTGAGCTCAGAAGCCTTGGGCATTGCATCCTCTCCTGCTAGGTCAGGCGCGCAATCTAGCAGAAGCCCAGGCCGGCGCAAACCTAGCGCTTGCAGGCCAGGTGAATGCCATCCCCCACGGGCAACAGGTAACTGCTGACCCGGGCATCAGCGGCAACCTTTTGATTGATGGCACGCAATGCCCGGGTATCCGGATCCTGGGCACCGCCAGTCAGTACCTGCCCGCTCCACAGACAGTTATCCAGCAGCATCAGGCCGCCTGGTCGCAATAGCTGCAAACAAAGTTCGTAATAGGTCTCGTACCCGGTCTTGTCGGCATCAATAAACGCAAAATCGAAACTGCCCTGCTCGCCCGCAGCCAAGCGCGCCTGCAGGGTTTCTGCCGCCGGCGCCAGCACCAGTTCAATGCGCTCGGCAACGCCGGCACGCTGCCAGTAGCGACGGGCAATCTGCGTCCAGTCTTCTGCCACATCACAAGCCAGCAGATAACCATTGGCCGGCAGCGCCCGGGCCGTGATCAGGCTGCTGTAGCCGGTAAATACACCCACCTCGATGCAGCGTCTGGCACCGCAGGCGCGCACCAATAACTGCATCAATTGTGCTTGCTCAACGGATATCTGCATACCGGCATTGGGCAGCGCGGCGGTTTCCGTGCGCAGCGCCTGCAATATCTCATCTTCGGCCGGCAGCAGTGCCGTAACATAATCATGAATGGGCTGATCCACCTGTATCCAACGTGCCATTTGCCTTCCTCCCGCTATCCCCAGGGTGTGGGTCGGCATCTTACCCCTGTTGCCACAACTGCTGCAGTGCCGGATCCGGCCAGGACTGCAGACGACAGGGTTCATCAAAGATCAGCGTACTGCGCTGCCCGGGCTCATAAGCGGGCCAGGTCGGCAGTCCCGCATGGCCAGGCCTGCCATAGCGGGCGAAGTGACACCAGGCGCTGCTCATGTCCGCTGCCAACTGCCACTTGCCCGGTCGACTGCCGGTGAGCGGCACCAACGCGCAGTTATCAAACACCAATGGCACATCCAGGGCATGGCAGGCACCAAAAATGCCACCACGAAAATCTGTGCGCCAGTGCAGCTGATACATGTAGACCGGCGCTGCCGGATCTGCTGCCAGCCGCCAATTCGCCAGCTGCCAGGCCGCGCGCTGGGTAAAGCTGCTTTGAATCGCCACCAGCAGCGCCCAGGGGCTGGCATCAGGCAGCCGTTGCTGGAACAACGGCAACAACTGGGTGGCCGTTGCCGACCAAGCTGCCAGCCGCATCCGGAGTTCTGCCAGTGTCAGGCGGCCACGCCGACGATCCGTGGCCAGAAACATGGCCGCCTCGTCCAGGTTACTGCCCAATAACAGCGGTACAGCCGCAGTGGGTAGCATCGGGTCTGACGCAAGATGGACGTCATCTGCCACTGGCCCCAACCGCAGCAACGGACTGCGGCGACCGGAAATGCGCGAACGCTGCTGCGACAGGGGCAAATTACGCAACGCTGCCAGCAATGCCGCCGGAGGCATCTGTGTTAACGCAGGCAGCGGCTGCGCGCCCAGTTCCAGATGCGTCACCAGCGCCTTGGTCAGCGCTTCGGCGTCGGCAACAGTAACCGCGCCCGGACCTGCACCACTTTGAATGATGGCTTTGTGAAACAGTCCCTGCGCCGCCGGCATGGCGAGCAGCGTGCTCACCTTGGTGCCACCGGCTGATTCGCCAAACAGCGTGATGTTGTCCGGATCGCCGCCAAAGGCGCTGATATGAACACGCAGCCACTGCAGGGCCGCGATAATGTCCAGCATGCCGACATTGCCCGCGTCGACATAATCAGCGCCACCCAGTGCGGCCAGATGCAGAAAACCAAAAGGCCCCAGGCGGTGGTTGAGGGTTACCACCAGCAGCTCACCACGCCGCGCCAGGTTGTGACCGTCATACCAAGTTTCAGAACCCGCACCAGCGGCAAAGCCGCGGCCATGCAGCCAGACCATCACTGGTTGTCGAACTGCGCCTGCCGGCGCCCAGATATTCAGGCGCAAACAATCCTCGACCATGGGCAGATAACGGATACGCCCCAGCACATTGGCATCGGAGGCGCGGCGCTCCGTCAACTCACCCAGCTGGGGGCAGATGGGACCAAAGTCCGTGGCATCCAACAGGCCCATCCAGGGCGGCTGCGGCGCAGGCGCCTGAAAACGCTGCACCACCCGCGCATAGGGCACACCCAGGAACCGGTTGATCTGTTGCCGGCACCGACCCCGGACCCATCCGGACGGCGTGGCCACCATTGGCCCTGGCGGAAACTGCTGCATGAAGACTCCTGCGCAAGCCCAGGTTTGCCCTGGGCGCCCACAACATAGAGACTAGTGCGCTGAGATGGCAACCCCGAGTGAGCACAGGTGTTGGAAGATCTGCATGAAAAACCCGGCAGCGTCGTGGTACGCACTGTGCTGGCGGTGTACCGGGAAATGGAACGGCTGGCCCGGGATGAGACCATGACACTGGCCCAGTACCGGCTGTTGGTATTCCTATTACGCGGCCCCAGACGCACCGCCGAGCTGGCGGTGGCCGCCTTGGTTGCCAAACCCAGCATCACCCCCATCGTGGCCAGCCTGGAAAAACAGGGCTGGGTGACCAGATCCACGGATCCAGAGGATCAGCGGGTTTCCAATGTGCGCATCACCGACCAAGGGCGCAAGGCCATGGCCGCCTTTGAGGCCCATCTGGAATCCGCCCTGGCCGACCTGATCGGGCGCGACGTGGTGAACCAGGCCAACCAGGGCCTGCTACCCATGTACCATGCCCATTCCAAAGCCCGGGAGGAAAGCTTCCTGCGCTGGGCAACTTACCGCATGGGCACCCCATTGACAGCGCCGGACGATGCAGCGGAGGAACGCGGATGAACTCAGACAACGTCTACCAGGTTGACCCGCTGCAGCATCGACACCCGGAGCAACCGGCACTGGCGCCCATGTTTCTGCAACGTTGGTCACCGCGGGCCATGTCCGGCGCAGCGGTCAGTCAGCAGGACCTGGAGGTGCTGCTGGAAGCGGCACGCTGGGCACCCTCCAGCAACAATGCCCAACCCTGGCGTTTCATTTACGGCCACAGAGACACGCCAGCCTGGCAACCCTTGTTCGATCTGCTGCGTCCTGGCAACCAGCTGTGGGCTCATCAGGCTGGCGTACTCATACTCATCATTGCGCGCACTGCCTTTGAGCGCGACAACGGACCATCACCCACCTACGCCTTCGATACGGGTGCAGCCTGGATGAGCCTGGCGTTGCAGGCGCGGGCACTGAATCTGGTGGCTCATGGGATGCGCGGCTTTGATGCCGAGCGGGCGACAATCCAGTATCAGATACCCGCTCTGTACCAGGTACAGGCCATGGTGGCCGTAGGTCATCCTGGGCAGATCGCAGACCTGCCCGCGGAGCTGCAGACCAGAGAAGTCCCATCACAGCGCAAGCCATTGGCCGCACTGATCAGTAACGGCCAGTTTGTCTGGGACTAGCGGGTTTCGGCCAGGTGTCTTTCGCGTTTTTCGTAACGTTCCTGGGCTTCTACCGACAATGTTGCAATGGGTCTGGCTTCAAGGCGCGGAATGCCAATAGGCTCTCCGGTTTCCTCGCAATAGCCGTAACTACCGTCCTCGATGCGATTTAATGCCTCATCGATCTTCTTCAGCAGTTTTCGTTGCCGGTCACGCACCCGCAATTCAATGGCGTGGTCACTTTCAATAGTGGCGCGGTCGGCTTCATCACCGATCTCCCGGTTCGATTCACTGCGCAGGCCTTCAATGGTGGCGTCAGCTTCCTGAAGGATTTCCTGGCGCCAGTTGAGCAACTTGTTTTTGAAATACGCCAGTTGCTCCGGCGTCATATAGGGTTCCTGCTTCATCGCCTGGTATCTTCTCGCCTCTTAGGTTGCGCCTATTATTGCGCTTGGGTGGATGGTTACGCCGCTACGTTGGTTGGCAGCGGCTGCGGAATATGACCACGGCCACGCTGCCCTGTCCAGTTAGAAACAGATTTTTTTCGCGACCACAACAACAGTAGCCAGTGCTTTGAAATTGTCCAGGCAACAGGCTGGGCAAGCCAGCCCGGCAGTGTTATTTTATATCACCCATCAGAGTCCGGTGCTGGAAGGGGTTCCACATGCTATGCCAATCTGTACGCAACCTGATGCCTGCGGTTCGCCCTGATTTATGCCATGCGTTGGCGCTCACAGCCCTGCTGCTGCCACTAACCACCTGGGGCGGCGCCGGACATAGCCATGAGCACGGTGTTGCAACGTTGAACCTGGCGTTAAGCCCATACCAGGTGCACTTGGAGTTTCTCAGCCCGGCCTACAACCTGCTGGGATTTGAACATGCGCCACAGACGCAGGCCCAGCAAACAGCTGTTAACCAGATGCTGACAGCACTGGCGGATGGTCATCTGTTCAATTTGCAAGGTGGCGGCTGCATCCTGGAAAGCCATGCGCTGGAAACCGGCTTTACCAAGGCGGATATGCCACGCCACGGCAATGAGCCGGGGCATGAACATAAACATGGTCATGCCCATCACGATCATCAGCACCTGCATGACGAACCCACCAACGCAGCCGGGTTTCATGACTTGCTGTTGCTGCTTGGTTACAACTGCGACGCCGTACCGGAACGGCTATCCATAGCGCCGCTGCTGGCGCAGTTTCCGGCCATTGCACAGCTTCAGGTCCAGGTGGTGGGTATGCAGGGTCAGCGGGCACAGCAGTTGACGCCAGCGCAGCCAGTGATCAGGCTGCGCTAGCTGGCATCAATCGTCCCACTCATAGATTTCAATACGCTCGGCCAGCATGCTGTACCCGGCATGAGCCAATTCTGACTCGGAGTGCTGCACCTGCAAACGGCCGGTAATCCAGAAGGCATTCCACTCCGGCTCATCCAGCACCTGAGGCTGCGCCAGCCGCACATGCACGATCTGATTGGACGGCGGCGGCGGCACATGGATGCAGGCGCCAAGGTACGGCACGAATAAAAACTCTGCCACACGCCGACCATCCATTTTCAGCGGCACCACGAAACCCGGCAGGCGCACCAGCAGGTTATCCAGGCCGGGCACCACAGGCGCGTCCGGCGCCAGCTGCTCCATCATCACCATCTCGAAGTAGTCGTGCTCCATGATATCCGGCATGGGGGGCAACCAGTCTTCCGGCATCATGTCATCCCAACTGATTTCCAGTGGCGCCTCCGCCAGTACGGGCGAGGCCAGCAGACAGCACAGCAGCAGCACCCAGATAGACATGCCTGCTTGGGTTTTCCCATTCGACATCGGTAACTCAACTCCGGCCCAAACTAAAGGCGCATAGACAGTCCATCAGCCAACGAATTCCGCAAGGCGCGCCAGGCCGGGACCAGACCGATCAGAAACGCACCAGCCACCACGGCCAGCAGCATATACAATTCCCGCGGTGTGGGCGCCTGCAGCGCCAGATAAATGCCAAATCGCGCCTCCACCCAGCCCTGGGCCAGCGCCATGCCGGCATAGGCCAACAGCCAGCCTGTCACAGCACCACACAGCCCCAGCAAGGTGCTTTCCGCCAGCAACAGGGCAAAGATATAACGCGGTTTCGCCCCCAACGCGCGCAGCACGGCCATTTCACGGCGCCGCTCATTCAAGCCGGCCAGAATGCCGATCAGCATGCCGGTCAGTCCGGTCAACACCACCATGGCAGCCACCATCAGCAAGGCCCGCTCGGCAATCCGCAGCAATCCCCAAAGCTCCTGTAGCGCAGCTGCAGGCAGAATGGCCAGCAGGGGTTCATCGCGAAACTGATTGATGGCGCGTTGCATACGAAAAATTTGCATGGGCTCATGCATACCCAGCAGGAAAGCCGTAATCGCTTGGGGTTGCAGGTCTGCGGCGACCAACTCATCCGCCTGGGGCAAGGCGCCAGGAATCCGGGTACCGGATTCCCAACCAATATGGATCGCCTCCATGCCCGCCAGACTGATATGCACACCCTGATCCACCGGCGTCCCCGTATGCGCCAGGATGCCAACCACCTGGAACGGCAGGTTATCGTGCGCTGCAAAACTGCCATGACCCAAGCCGTGGCTGATAACAATCTCCTGCCCCAGGCGATAACCCAAGGCTTCGGCCACGTTGGCACCCAGCACCACATCCAACACTTCCACAAAGGGGCCACCCTGGGCAAAGTGCAGCGCGCGATTCTGGCCGTAGCGGTAGTGGGTAAAATAATCGCCGGTGGTGCCAATCACCCGATAGCCACGATGAGAATCACCCAGACTGAGCGGAATGGACCAGGCAACATGGGGATGGCCCTTGATACGTTCGTAGCTGGCCCAGCTGATATTGTTGGTGGCGCTGCCCATACGAAAGACAGAGTACAGCAGCAGCTGAATCTGGCCCGTGCGTGCGCCCACAATCAAATCGGCGCCCGACACCGTATTCAGAAAACTGCTGCGGGTTTCCGTACGCACCTTTTCCACCGCCAACAGCAAAGCCACAGCCAACGCGATGGCCAGCACGCTAAGCACCAGATTTCCGCGCCGGTCCCAGATACTGGCCAGAATCAGCCGCGTCAGCATGAAGCTTCCTCAAAGGGTGCCTGGTTCAATGCCCGCATATCCAATATCTGATCAAAATGCTGCGCCAACCCCGGATCATGGCTGACAAACAACAAGGTGGTGCCGGCACTGTCACAGGCCGCCAGCAACAGCTCCATAAAGCGCTGGCGGGCATCAGTATCCAGCGCTGAGGTGGGCTCGTCTGCAATCAGCAGCGCCGGCGCTCCCATCAATGCCCGCGCCACCGCCACCCGCTGTTGCTGGCCGATGCTCAACTCCCGGGGTGTGCGCCGGCGCAGGTTATCCGTGGGCAGCCCCAGCTGCGCCAGTAACGCCTGGGCCTGGGCCACCGGACCACCCGCAGCGCGGCTGCGGCGTAAGCGGGAAAAGTGACAAGGTAGCAGCAGGTTATCCAACAGCGACAGATAGGGCACCAGATTGAATTGCTGAAAGACGAACCCTATGTGATCAGCCCGAAAGGTATCCCGGGCCGGGCCACCCAGCGCAGCCAGCGACTGGCCCAGCACCCGCAGCTCACCACAGCTGGGCGTCAGCACCCCACCAATCAATCCCAGCAAAGTGGACTTGCCACTGCCACTGGGGCCGCGCAAAAACACCCGACTGCCCGCGGCTACCGACAACGCCGGCACCGACAACACCTCCGGCTGCCCAGGCTGCCAGCGAAACCCCAACGCCTCAATTTCAATAATGGCCGCGCGCTGATCAGACACTCTGTGACCCCTGCTCCCTGGGGAAGCCCTCACAACGCCTGATGGTATAACAACCACCCCCGCAGGTCCCCATCACTGTTACCTTGTAACACGAGCCAGTAATAATATAACATTTCTGCCGAGGCCGAGAGCCGCCACTTTTTCCGCATCAACCATGAATCAGGGGATACCCATGAAAACAGCAAACCGCCTTATTCCCGGCGTGCTGGCGCTGGCACTGGCAGCGCCAGCAACTTCACTGCAGGCCCAGCCAGAAACGGCAGCCGGCGCACAAAGCAGCAATCTCTTTAATCCCGCTATGTCGGTCATCATTAATGGCGTCTACTACAGCGACAACCGTCATGGTGAAGGTGCCGGCCTGACACTGGCGGCGGATGGCTTTGCCGGCGGTCACAGCCATGGGCATGATCATGGCCAGGGTCATGGCAGCCTCGAGCGCGGCTTCAACCTGCAGGAAGTGGAATTCGCCTTTTCCGCCAGCGTTGATGCCTATTTCGACGCCTTTGTGATGGCCGCACTGACGGACGGTGAGCTGGAACTGGAAGAAGCCTTTGTCACCACCCGCAACCTGCCAGCCGGTGTACAAGCCAAGTTTGGTAAGTTCCTGAGCGATGTGGGCTATATCAACAAACAGCATCCTCACAGCTGGCATTTCGTCGAGCGCCCTTTGGTCAACGCGCTGCTGTTTGGTGATCATGGTCTGCAGGAGTTGGGTGTGCAGCTCAGTTGGTTGGCGCCCACCGACAATTATCTGCGCCTGGGTGCAGAAGTGCTGCAGGGCGAATCCAACGGCATTGCCCAGTACCTGGGTGAAGCCGAAACCATAGCCGGTACCGCGCGTATTCTTAGCGAAGTCAGCGGTCCACGCCTGTTTACCGGCTTCGCCAAGTACGCACCCGATCTGGGTTTTGATCATGCCGTACAACTGGGTTTTTCTCTGGGCTATTCCCGCAGCTATCAAAACAGCGTGGAACACAGCACCAGATATGAAGATCATGATGGCACTGCCCAATTCTACGGTTTCGACCTGGTGTACAAACACACCCCAGGCGGTCGCACGTACGGCCAGTGGCTGGCCCAGTTTGAATATTTTCACCGCAAGCGCAGCATTGACCGCCGGGATGTTTATTTTGCCTGTCATCCTGCCGATCTTGACTGCACGGACCCAGGCAATGAATGGCAGATTGGCGATGTGCGCAATGAACAGTCCTTCAGCGAAAAACAGGATGGTTACTATCTGGACGTGCTTTATGGCTTTGCGCCTCGCTGGTACGGCGGTCTGCGCTGGGAGCAGGTGGGCCTCACCAACAAATCCGGACGCGGCAGTGGCGAAAGCTGGGATGATAGCCGTCGTCTGTCCGCCGCACTAAGCTTTGCGCCTACCGAATTCTCCCGTCTGCGATTGCAACTGGCGCGCGCTGATGTCGCTGTTGATGACCACCGGGACAAACTCAATCAGGTTTTCCTACAATTCCAAATGAGCCTGGGTGCCCATGGCGCCCACGAGTTTTAATCGGGGCACATCATGAATCGCTTATGGTTGCTGCGACTAATCCTGCTACCCGTCCTGCTACCTGGTTTGAGCCTGGCGGAGACGCCCCTGCGCGTGGCCGCCACCACCCCCAACATGGCCATGCTGGCACGCACAGTCGGTGGCTCAGCAGTGACCGTGCAGACACTGGCACCTGGCGATCGGGATGTGCATTACCTGGAAGCCCGGCCCAGCATGCTGGCGCACCTGCGCCGCGCAGACTTGGTCGTGGCGGTGGGTGCCGATCTGGAAGCGGGCTGGCTGCCTGTTGCCCTGCAACGGGCCGCCAATCCCGCCATTCAGCCGGGACGCAGCGGCTATCTGGCGCTGGCGGAACATCTGGATCTGCTGGCAGCAGACCAACCTGCGGATCGCGCCCTGGGTGATGTGCACCCCCTGGGCAATCCACATTTTTACTATGATCCGCAGCGCATGGCGCTGGCAGCCCAGCTGCTGGCAACACGCCTGGGTGAGTTACGCCCTGAGACCGCCGCAGACTTTCAGCAGCGGGCAGACGCCTTTGCCCAACTCATCAACAGTCAACTGCCCCACTGGCAAACCCGCAGCGCCCAGGCACCAGGCGCCGTGCTCTACCATAAAAATGCGGTCTATCTGCTGGAGCGATTTCAGATCCCGGTCCTGGCCTATATAGAACCCCTGCCCGGTATTCCCCCCAGCGGTCGCCATCTGCGCCACCTGGTACAGCAGTTGCGCTCCCGCCAAGGCGTGATTCTGCATCTGGTGTTCGAACCCGCTCGGGGACCCGCGTTTCTCAGTCGCCAACTGGGTTGGCCGGTGCATGTCATGCACGGCGAAGTTGCGCCGGACGGCAGCGCTGAGGATTATGTCGCCCTTATCGATGGCTGGATCACCGCCTTGGAGCCACGTTGAGCGTTACACCGCAGCCCTCACTTACGGCAGCCACCACCTTACTGACGCTGCATGACCTGTGCGCCGGCTACCGCGCGCCCGTGGTGGGCCCCATCTCCCTGCAGATTCAGGCCGGAGAGATTGTTGGCTTGAGTGGCGTCAATGGCAGTGGCAAAACCACACTGCTGAAAGCCATCACCGGCCAGGCCAGAATTTTTGCTGGCAGCGTACAGCGGCAGCCCGGCCTGCAACTGGCGTATCTGCGCCAGCACCCGGAACGACCACCGGAACTGCCACTGACTGGCAGCGAAGTCATCGCGCTTGCCCAAGCAACGATCGCCCAACAGCCGGAGCGCCTGGCGGCCCTATCCCATCTGTGTCTGGATGAAATGAGTGGCGGCCAGTATCAGTTGCTGAAAACCTGGTGCGCACTGGCTGGTCCGGCGCAGTTGGTGTTGCTGGATGAGCCCACCAACAATCTGGATCAGGATGCCATGGATCTGCTTCTGACCCAGTTGCGCACGCTGGCGCCGACGCGGGCGGTGCTCCTGGTAAGTCACGAACAGCTCTTTTTGACCAACGCCTGTTCCCGGCTGGTGCAGCTGTGAACCTGCTCTGGGACCCATTGTTCCGCATCCCCCTGGCCACCGGCCTGATGTTGGCACTGCTACTGCCGCTACTGGGCGCCGGGCTGCGCCTGCGTCAGCAATGGCTGGCGGGACTGGGGCTGACGCAAATGGCGGCTGCTGGCGCCGTCTTGGCCGCGCTGCTGCATCTGCCCTTGCTGCTGGGTGGCGGCCTGACCGCGTTGGCGGCCGCAGCACTGCGGGTGCTCAGCGGCGAACCCCGCAACGAACACTACGCACTGATGCTGCTGGTGGGCTGGGCGGGCGTGCTGCTGTTGGCAATGCAGGGTCATCATGCGGATGCCCTGGTGGATACAGTGCTGAATGGACAACTGTATTTTACCGACAGCGCCCAACTGATGGGCGCCAGCCTGGTAACGCTGACAGTGCTGGCGGCTGGCACCTGGCTCAGCCGTCGCCTGCTGCTGTCACGACTTTTCCCTGCGCATTTTCAGGCCAATCAGCAGTCGGTTTGGCCCCACGAATTCACCTTCGACCTGCTGCTGGTGGCCGGGTTGGTGCTGGCCGTAACCAGCATGGGTGTGATGGCCAGTTTCGCGCTGCTGTTCGTCCCGCCCTGGGTGGCGTTCCGCCTGGCCCGGGGGCTACGCATGACGCTTTGGCTCTGCGTGGGGCTGGGTAGCGCTGCCTATCTGGCAAGCTTCGCGATCGCCTTGTGGTTGGATTTGCCCTTTGGCCCGGTGCTGGTTGCCGCCTGCTGTGCGCTGGCGCCACTGCGCTGGTTGGGTCGTATTGGATGGATTGGTCGGGACGGCAGGATTTGAACCTGCGACCACCACACCCCCAGTGTGGGATACCAAGTTAAACACCTATATAAATCAAAATGTTACGCCATTCTGGA
>JBJHDG010000002.1:0-25058 GCA_050486425.1 Pseudomonadales bacterium
CCTGAAAACCATCAAGCACGGCGAACAGATTGCGACCTTTGGCATCGCCATCCACGGGTAGTAACAGGAGTAGTAATGCGCCGGTGAGCGCAACCAGGTTAGTTTTCATTGCCTTCCTCCTCTGCAGGTTCATTGCCTGGCAATCTCCGAACACAGCACCGCTGTGGGCTGTTGCCTGTCCGGATTCAAGAAGTGGGCTGAAGCTTGCGCTCAGTGCAGCTGCTTGCAACTGAAAGTGGTGCGTTGTCACTGAGCTTAACTGGAGGCTTGTGCATAAAAGACTTGGTCAATTTCCGCTCAGTCAGGGGTTGTCCCCGGCGATTCGCCAAGCACGGGTTGTGGGGAATTCATAAAAATACTGGCAGAAATGCCTCGGTAGCGGCCCAAATGCAGCTTATCCGATTTTTCAACCAGGTCCAGACTGGCTGCCATCGTCCGGTTGGGCGATACCCTAAACAACTGGAAGGAGAATCGAGATGCAAGCAGCGATTAGCAAAAATCAGGTAACCAACGGCGTGGATGTGACTGCGCTCATGGCCACTATCGATGCGGTTAAGGCCGATGCCAAGGTGGCGGATTTTCAGTTCCGCGCCCGCAACCAGTGGCAGCACTGCGGCCAGAACAGTTCGGTAATCCAGGGCTTCCGGGCCTGTGGTGCCGAAGACGGGAGTCGCAGCGCGCCCTTTGTGCTGGCGGCGGATGAGCCAGGGGTGCTGCTGGGTACCGATCAGGCGCCCAATCCGGTGGAGTATGTGCTGCATGCCTTGGCGGCCTGTGTGACCACCTCCATCGTCTATCATGCGGCGGCCCGGGGCATCCAGATCCGCGCCCTGAAATCCGAACTCCGTGGTGATCTGGATTTGCGTGGTTTCCTGGGGGTGGATACCAGCGTGCGGCCCGGCTATCAGGGCATTCAAATGCGGATCCGGGCGGATGCGGATGCGGCGCCAGCCGATCTCAAGGCCCTGGCCCAATTCTCGCCGGTCTATGACATGATCGCCAAGTCGGTGCCGGTCAATCTGGAGGTGGTGCCCAGCCATTGATGTGGGCACCCACAGTGGCGGCAATTGGCGTAGGCCCGGTGGATATTGCCGGGCCTGTTGCCTTGCCGCGGCAGCAACGGCGCGGCCTCCGGTTTGCACCAGGCTAAGACTGTGTAGAATCGGGCTCTTCCAGGCGCTGCCGCTATCGGGATCTCGATGGATAACAACTCTGGTGAAGCCGCCGCCAGCTATCAGGTGCGAGTCCTTGGGGTGGTGGACCCACAGCAGGATCTGGCACAACTCTGCGAACGTCTCAGCCAGCAGTTCCGACTTAGCCTGGAGCAGGCCAAACGCATGTTGCGCCAGAATACGGTGGTGTCGCGCAATCTGGATGCGGATAAGGCTCGACGCCTGAAAGCGAGGCTGTTGCAGGCGGGCGTGCAGAGCCGCATTGAGCGCCAACAGACGACAGCAGCCGCTACAACATCGCCTGCGCCGGTACAAACGCAACAACGCCCGCAACAACGCCCACAACAACGCCCGCAACAGCGATCCCAAGAACGCTCGCAAGAACAGGCCGAGCAGCAGGCGGAACTGGCCAAATTCCTGGCAGCGATGAACCGCAAGACCACCACAGTGGCGCGAGGAGGCGGCTATCGATTGTGGTCGCTGGCGGTGCTGGCCAGTGCGGTGGTATCGCCGCTGCTGTATCTGCTGCTGCTCGGGGGTTGTCTCTGGGCTTTGGTGGCGTTCTTTATCCATGCGCCGCTGCCATACAGCTTTATGACCAGCGTGCTGTATCTACTGGTGCCCGCCATGTTGGCGACAATCAGCCTGCTGCTGCTGCGTCCGCTGCTGAAACTCGGTCACCACGAACCGACCCGGGTTGCCGTGGATGCCAAAACTGCGCCTGGTCTGCATGCCTTGGCGCGCCATATCAGCCGCGCTACCGGCACCCCGGAGCCGGTGGCCATCTATGTGGACCACGAAGTCAACGCCTATGTCTCCGGCAAAAGTCTGCGCGATATCTATCGTGGGCAGCTTGAGTTGACCGTGGGCATGCCGCTGCTTTACGGCATGAATCTGGCGCAGCTCGCCTCAGTGCTTGCGCATGAGTTCGGCCATTTCACCCAGCGCTTTGACATGTTTGCCAGCCGGCTGCTCAATCATGTGAATTACTGGTTTGAGGAATGCGCCAAGGAGGATGCGGAAGATCCGCTGGAGCAGCGCCTGCAGCACTGGCTGGAGCGGGCGCCAGGTGCGTTGGCCTGGGTCCTGTTGGCGGCGCAAATGGCGTTGCATGGCGTGCGCCAGCTGATGCGCCTGTTGTTGCAGCTGAATATCCGGCTCACGCGCAGCCTGTCGCGGGAGATGGAGTTCAACGCCGATGATCATGCGGTGCAGCTGCTGGGATCGCAGACTTTTGTAGAATCCTCGCTGAGCCTGCGCGAGCTGATGGTAGCGGCACAGGATGCCTGGGAGATCAACCGAGCAGCCTATGATGAAAATCAGCTGCTGGTAAATGTACCTCAGGCCATCACGACCCTGCGCGAGGAGTACAGCGCTGAAGTGAAGCAAAATATCCGTAGCAGTATGGATGCTGAGCTGACTGAATTCTGGCATACACATCCGGCAGACGGTGCGCGTATTGAGCGCGCGCTGGCGCAAGGCATCAGCAATACCCCTTTTGGCAAGGGCAGCGCGCTACCCCTGGTGCGTAATCCCCAGCAACTGGCGGAACAAGTCAGTCTGTATAGTTACAGCCGTGATATGGGCATCCGCAATGCCGCAAACCTGGTGGCAGATAACGCCCGGGTATTCGCCACGCACCAGCAGCAACGCGGCGATAATCAGGCGGTGAACGCGGTATTTGGTGACAGCAGCTATTGCCGCATCCTGCGCCTGGATCCCCAGCAGGCGCCAGCTGCAATCGGTCTTGAAGCGCATGCGTTGTACCGTCTTGCTACCCAGCGCGCCAACTTGCTCAAGCAATTCGATAACCTGCTGCATCGCGCTGACCGTCTGTTGCAGGCCGCTGTGTTTAGTGAAGCAGGGTATAGCCTTGCCCCCGGCGATTTCGGGATTGAGGCGGATGAGTTGCAAACCATTGATCGCCAGTGGGCGCTGGCGCAGCGCGAAGTGCAGCAGCTGGTGCAGCAAATCGCCAAGCTGGATGCCAACTATTTGCAGCTGTTTCGCCAGCTTGCCACCAGGTTGGAAGGCGCGGCGCAAGTGCGTGTGCAAAATCTACTCGACTGGATCCTACAGTTATCAGCATTGCTGCCTGTGCTGGATGACATGGAGCAGATGCGGATCGCGTTGGCGACGCTGATGAGCCAGAACCCCGAAACCGCGCCGCCCCAGCTTGCTGCCACCATGCAGCGTTACAAGCAGCATTGTCTGGATGCCTTTGCCCGCCTGTGGCCGCAACTGAACCAAATCGCCAACCCGCTGGCCAGCGCCGCTGCCGGCGAAACGCTGCGGGATCTACTGGCAAGCTGGGAGGTAAAGGCATTGCCGCCAGCGGATAAGGCAGTGGCAGAGCATGTGGTCAGCACCACTGATCGGGCGCACCGGGCCATTAGCTTTGCCAACTACCGAGCGCTGGGTGAGCTGGCCGGCCTGTTGCGGCAGCATTTACGGATTGGGCAGGCGAAGGTTGAATAAGCGATCCCTCGCTAGCCGCCGCTAAGCGCCTGGAATATAAAGAGTGTATCCGCTTCCTTAACGTGGTCGCTGAGTGCTTTGCGATCGATCACAATGCTGTCGTTGATGCACAGCTTCACATGGCGGCGCATGGCGCCGCGTTCATCCAAAATGTAGTCGGTAAAGCCAGGTGCCAGTTCATTGATGCCGTGCAAAACCTCAGCCACCGAACCTGACGGCAGCCTGATGTCCTGATCTTTCAATTGTGGAAAGAAACGGTAGAGGTGCGACGTCATTTTTACGCTTGGCATGTTGTCACCCAAAGCGTACGGAGTAGATTGGCGGAAAGTTGTTGCCAAGGCATTGCCAAGTGTCGCCACGATCTTCCGAAAGGTAGACATTGCCGGTGGTGCTGCCAAAACAGAGCCGATCGCCAGCAACATCCAGCGCATGGCGCAGTACGATGTCATGCGCATGCTCCTGCGGCAGGCCAGTACGCAGTGCCTGCCAGCTTGCGCCGCCATCGGTGGTGCGAGCGACAAAGAGGCCGCCGTCTATGGTCATGCGTTCGGCATCAGCCCGTGCCGGCACGACCCAGGCGGTGCGGCCGTCCTGCTCATCAACGGCAATGGGGAAGCCAAAGTGCACGCCAACCTCAGGTGCGCTGACCTTTTTCCAATGTTTGGCGCCATCGCTGCTGTAAAAGACGCCGCAGTGGTTCTGTTGCCAGAGGTGCTCCGGTTGCCCGGGACATTGGGTAACGTAGTGCGGGTCGTGTCCCCACTCGGTCGCGGGATCGGGCAGGTAGTCCATCAGCATGCCTTGGTTGCGCCCGACCCAGGTTTCACCGCCGTCGGTCGACTCCAGCACACCCGCGGAAGATACCGCCACCTGCAGATGATTCGGATTCTGTGGGTTGATCAGAATGGAGTGGATGCCAGGCTCGAATACGCCGTAATCGATACTGGCCGGTGTGCCACCCCAGTGGTTTTCGCTGGTGGCATCACCCAGGAAGAGATTACCGCCTCGGCTTGCGTGGTTCCATAACCCGCGGTTGAGCGTCCAGCTCTCGCCACTGTCATCGCTGATAAAGAGGCCGCCGGGGATGGTGCCAGCATAGATACGCCCAGGTTGTTCAGGCGCGCCAAAGGCCAGGTACCAGATCTTGTACACAGCCGCATTGGCGTATTCGGGTTCCCCCGCTGGCGCCGCCGGATCGAAATCCGGTGTGGGCAGGTACTGCACGATATGGCGCGCACCTTCCGGGTACTTCAGCGTGCTCAGGTCTTCCCAGCTGGCACCACCGTCTCGTGAACGGGATAATTTTGGCCCCCAGTGGCCATGGTCCAGCGATGCCCAGAGGGTGCCATCGCGCGGGTCACGGGTAGCAAAGCAGACTGGAACACCGGCATGCAGGATTGGGCGCGGCTGCCAGCCAGTTGCGGCGCGATCAAGAATAACAGTGCCTTTGCGGGTGCCGAGCAGCAGTATGTCGGACATGGCTTGATCCTCATTAGGTTCCGGTTGTCTGTGCACGCACGGACAAACAGCGTGCGCCCCTGGACAACAAGTCGAATGGGAAGCTGCAATTTAGACAGGGCGGTAGAGAAAAACAAATGCGGCAGGAGTTGCGGACTGGGCAGGCGGGCGCGTAATTCCTGTCAGGCTGCTCAGAGTGTTGCAATCAGCTCCGGCAGCTCACCCAACCGCCCTGCTATGGCAGTGGGTGGCAAATAGGGCGCTGGAAACTCGGCACCTGCGTAGTTCATCCAGATGCTGAGCATACCCACCCGGTTGGCACCCTCGATATCATCCCTGGGATGATCACCAATGTGCACCACCTGCGCGGCAGCCACCCCAGCGCGCTGCAAGGCCAGACGAAATATCGCCGGCGCGGGTTTGCTGGCACCGGCATCCGCAGCGCTGAGCTGAAAGGCAAAACAGTCCATCAGCCCCAGTCGTGCCAGGCTGGCGTTGCCGTTGGTCAGAGCGACCAGGCGATAGTGCCTGGCCAGGGTTGCCAATACGGGCCTGGTATCGGCAAACAGCGCCACCTGATGCCGGGTTTCGATAAAACAATCGAATGCGGCTTGCGCCAGTTGTTGCGCTTGCGGTGCGGAGAAGCCGGCATCGATCAGGGCGGTCTCCAAGATCAGCAGGCGCAGGCGGGTAACATCATGGCTGAGTTGGGGATGATCCATCATCACCTGGTGACGCAGACGGCGCCACCAGGGGCTGCCATAGGGTTCTGAGAGCTGCGGCGCGTTCGCGCCGAGAAAGTCCTGCACCGCAGCTTCTGCCCGGCGAATCACCGCATCCACCGACCACAGGGTGTTATCCAGGTCAAAACTGATCAGACGAATTTGGCTCATGAGTTTTTGGCTTAGAAGTCTGGGGCGCTGGTATTGCGGTGGGCGCGGGGATGGGCTTGATCGTACACCTTGGCCAGTTGTTGAAAATCCAGGTGGGTGTAGATCTGGGTGGTGGCCAGGCTGGCGTGGCCCAGGAGTTCCTGAATGGCGCGCAAATCGCCGCTGGACTCCAGCAGATGACTGGCAAAGCTGTGCCGCAGCATGTGCGGATGTACCGCATCGGTATTGAGCTGCATGGCAGCAAGTCTCTTCAGACGCAGTTGCACGCTGCGGGTACTCAGCGGTGCGCCGGTGGGACCAGGGAACAAGGCGGCGTCGCCGCTATCCGGTGTTGGATGTTCTTGCAGGTAGCTGGTCAACGCTTGCATACAGACAGTGCCCATAGGCACCTGGCGCTGCTTGCGGCCTTTACCCAACACGCAGACAAAGCCGGCGGCCAGATCCAGGTCTGCCAGGCGGATGTTCACCAGTTCCGATACGCGCAGGCCGCTGCCGTACAACAATTCCAGCAGGGCGCGATCCCGCCGCAGAATTTTGCTGCTGGGAAAGAAGGCCAACAACTGCGCTGCCTGATCCGTATCCAGAGCTCGCGGCAGGCGTTTTTTGCTTTTCGGGGCGCGTACGCCGCTGGCGGGATTTTTCCGGGCCAGGCCCTGGCGCAACAGATAATCGTAGAAAGTGCGCAGGCTGGACAGCAAACGCGCGATGCTGCGGGTGCTGAGGCCGCTGCTGTGCAGTTTCGCCACCAGGCCGCGCACATCGGGTTCATCCAGGCTGGTGAGATCCCGTGCGGGCAGCAGCTTTTTTACTTGGCGCAGATCCCGTTCGTAGGCCAATACCGTGTTGTCGCTGTACTGGCGCACGTAGCGCAATTGGCGGATGAAGTCGCGTACCGGCAGTGGCAGGCCGTAGAGCAGGCGTTCCAGCTCGGAATCCTGAGTGTGGGTGACGGGGCCTTTGCCGGCGCCGGTCATAACACCCGCAGCAGGGCGCGTGCCAGCACGTCGCCAAGATGGCTGATAAAGAGCGTACCCATATCCGGGCTGAAGTGGCCGGGCTGGCGGCTGCCGATGGCCAGCAAACCCGTGAGCCCACTGCCGCTGGGACCCTGTAAGGTCACCAACACGGCGGAGCCGGCACTGTTGGCCTCCGGGCCAAAGGCTGCCGTCATTTCTTCTGCCCGCAGCGGGCCACAATAGCGGCCTTTGTTGCCTGTCATTTGCGGCAGCGGAATATCCCCACGTCCGGCGCAGTGCTGCACCAGGCCCAGACTTGCGCTGACGGTTTGGCGCGGGCTGACGCCGGCGTAATGGCAGCTGATGAAGTCGGCGCCGAAGTCTTCCAGCAATTGGCTGCGCAAGTGGCCCTCCAGGCTGGCCAGATCCGGTGCATCCAGCAACGCCAGCGTCAGGGTGCGGGTTTTGGCGAAGAGCTGATCATTATCGCTGGCGGCGTGCAGCAGACTGGCGAGACGTTTACGCAGTTCGATATTGCGTTCGCGCAGCAGACTCACTTGGCGTTCCACCAGTGACACGGCCTGCCCGGAATCATGGGGCAGCAGAATGTCGGCGGTGAAACCTGGATGCCGTGCAAAGAATTCCGGATGGGCGCGCAGATAGCGGATCACGGTTTCATCATCCAGCATCAGGCTGCCGCTGGGCGCTTTATTCGCATTGGGGCTCATGTCTGGGCTCATAGCTGTAGCGTCCCTTCGTAAACCAGCGCGGCAGGGCCGGTCATGGTGAGTTCATGGCCGGGTCCGGCCCATTGAATACGCAGTTTGCCGCCGGGCAAAGAAACTTTCACCCGCTGACAAAGCCGGCCAGCCAAGCGCCCGGCCACCATGGCGGCACAGGCACCACTGCCACAGGCCAGGGTTTCACCCACACCACGTTCGAACACGCGCAGGCGCACGAAACTGCTGTCCACCACCTGGCAAAAGCCCACATTTACACCCTCGGGAAAGCGGGGATGGCGTGTGAGCTTGGCGCCAATACCCGCCACGTCGGCCTGCTGCACATTGTCTACGAACAACACTGCATGGGGATTACCCATGGAGATGGCGGTGAGTTGCAATGTTGTGCCATCCACATCGAACTGGTGCACCGGCCCGGGTTCGTCGGACTGCAGTGGTATCAGTGCGGGTTCCGTGGTGGGAATGCCCATGCCGGCTTCCACCTGGCCGTCGTCCTGCAGGCGGGTCCAGAGCGGCCCTGCCAGGGATTCCAGCTGCAGGCGGCGTTTCGGGCTGAGTTGGTTGTCGGCGATAAAGCGGGCGAAACAGCGCAGACCATTACCGCACTGTTGTGCTTCGCTGCCATCGGCGTTGTAGATGCGAAAGCGGAAGTCGGCCGTTGGATCCGTGGGCGGTTCCGCCACAATCAGCTGATCAAAGCCCACGCCGGTATGCCGATCACCCCATTGGCGGATCAGTTCCGGTGTGAGTTCCAGACCTTGGGTCACCAGGTCGAGCATCATGAAATCGTTGCCCAGACCCTGCATCTTGCTGAATTTAACCTGCATGGTCGGAGCTTACTGCCAGGACGCCAGATGCTCCAGCGCCAGCTGGTCGCTGATGGTTTCGCGCTGGCGCACCAGGCAGTGCTGGTCACCGGCCACCAGCACCTCGGCGGGCCGATTACGGCTGTTGTAGTTGGACGCCTGCACAAAGCCATAGGCGCCGGCGCTGCGGATGACCAGCAGGTCATCCGGTGCCAGCGCCAGGGTGCGTTCATGGCCCAAAAAATCCCCGCTTTCGCACACCGGCCCCACAATGTCCCAGCACTGCGCCTTGCTGCTGCACGGCTGTACCGGCTCAATGCTGTGATAAGCCTGATACAGGGTAGGGCGGATGAGATCATTCATGGCGGCATCCACCACGGCGAAGTTGCGTCCCTCCCCATCCAGGGCCGGTTTCAGATACTGCACCCGGGTCAGCAGGACGCCACCGTTGGCCACCAGAAAACGTCCTGGCTCCAGCAGTAGTTGCAGGTTGCGTCCCTGCAGGCGGTCCTTGATAGCCGCAGCATAGGCGGCCAGATCGAAGGGCGCTTCATTTCGGTAGGGCACACCCAAACCGCCGCCTATATCCAGGTGCCGCAGCGGGATGCCGCGTGCGGCCAGTGCATCCAGCAGCACCAGCAGATTATCCAGCGCCTGCACCAAGGGGCCAGGCTCCATGATCAGCGAGCCGATATGACAGTCCAGGCCTTTGGCTTCCAGCTGCGGGCTGTTCTCAATCAGGTGATACAGATCCAGCGCCCGGGCCTGGGGCACGCCGAACTTGTTGTGCTTTAAGCCGGTGGAGATGTACGGATGGGTGCGGGCATCAATATTGGGATTGACCCGAATGGAAACCGGTGCACGCAGTCCCAGCAGTTTGGCGCGCTGGGCCAGCAGTTCGAGTTCCGGTTCACTTTCCACGTTGAAGCAGTGAATGCCGAGCTTCAGGGCGAAATCCATCTCCGCCGCGGTTTTGCCCACGCCGGAGAACACCACTTTGGCAGGATCACCGCCGGCGCGCAGCACCCGCTCCAGCTCGCCGCCGGAGACAATGTCAAAGCCGGCGCCCAGGCGCGCAAACAGTTGCAGCACGGCCAGATTGGAATTGGCTTTGACCGCGTAGCAGATGAGATGGGGCAGCGGCGCCAGGGCCTGACTCAAGGCCTGATACTGAGCACTGAAATGGCCCTGGGAATACACATACAAAGGTGTGCCATAGCGTTCTGCGAGTAGTGGCAGCGGCACCTGTTCGATCTGCAGCGGCTCACTCATGCAGCAGGTATCCGGCGCTGCCTGCCCACAGGCTGGCATCATCCGCCGGTGGCAGCACCAGCGGTCCTTTCTGGCCGCAGCTGAGCACCAGCAGCGGCAGGATCAACAACAACGCCAAGCGCATAGCAATTTTCCTGGGTCATGTTTCTGGGTTAGCGCACGCCCGGGCGTGCCGGATAACAGCGCCGCGTGACGGGCCGGCGCAGATTACAACCGCGCCCGGCCCCGCGCCACTGCCGCCCGCACCTGGGCGGGCGCGGTACCGCCAAAGTGGTTGCGCGCGGCCACCGAGCCATCCAGGCCGAGCACCGCGAACACATCTTCACCAATGGTTTGGCAGAACTGTTGCAGCTCGGTCAGGCTGAGATCTTCCAGACCACAACCCTTGGACAGGGCAAAACTCACGGATTTGCCCACGATTTCATGCGCATCCCGGAAGGGTACGCCCTGGCGCACCAGGTAATCTGCCAGGTCGGTGGCGGTAGCAAAGCCAGCGCCGGCGGCACTGCGCATGGTGGCGGCGCGCACTTCCAGATTGGGCAGCATCCGGGTGAGTGCCATCAGCGCGTCCTTCAAGGTATCCACCGCATCAAACAGCGGCTCTTTGTCTTCCTGGTTGTCCTTGTTGTAGGCCAGCGGCTGCCCTTTCATCAGGGTCAGCAGCGCCATCAGATGGCCATACACGCGTCCGGCCTTGCCGCGCAACAGCTCCGGGACATCGGGATTTTTTTTCTGCGGCATGATGCTGGAGCCGGTGCAGAAACGATCCGGCAAATCCACAAAGCCGAACTGCTGCGACGACCAGAGCACCAGTTCCTCCGACCAGCGCGAAAAATGCATCATGGCCGTGGCAGCCAGGGCGCAGAACTCAATGGCGAAATCCCGATCGCTCACCGCATCCAGGGAGTTTTCGCACAGGCCTTCAAAACCCAGGGCATGGGCCGTGAAATGCCGATCGATGGGAAAGGTGGTGCCGGCCAATGCCGCTGCGCCCAGGGGCAGCTGGTTGACACGCTTGCGGCAATCTCGCAGCCGCTCCCGATCCCGCAGCAGCATCTCGAACCAGGCCAGCATATGATGGCCGAAGGTTACCGGCTGGGCGGTTTGCAGATGGGTAAAGCCAGGCATGATCACATCCGCATGCTGATCCGCCAGTTGCAGCAGGCTGGCCAGCAGCTCATCCATCAAAGTCAGAATCTGGTCGATCTCATCGCGCAGGTACAGGCGTACATCCGTGGCCACCTGGTCATTGCGGGAGCGGCCGGTGTGCAGCTTTTTACCCACATCCCCGATCAGTTCGATGAGGCGGGATTCGATGTTCATGTGCACGTCTTCCCGTTGCACCGACCAGTTGAACAGACCGTTGTCGATCTCGGTATGAATGGCCTGCAGGCCAGTGACGATGCGGTCACGTTCTGCGGCGGTCAGCACACCTACAGTTGCCAGCATCTGGGCATGGGCAATGGAGCCGGCAATGTCGTGGTGGTATAACCGATGATCGAACTGTACCGAGGCGGTAAAGCGCTCGACGAATTCATCGGTGGGTTCGTTGAAGCGGCCGCCCCAGAGTTTGGCGCTGTCTGGATGTTGTTTGCTCATAGGAATGCTTATGCCTGGTAATGATGGCGCGGGCGCCAGTATAGCAAGACCGGCAGCGCCGGCGGCGCCGTCTGCAGCCTCCTCCGAGGATCAGGACGCACCGCTTTTTGCGGCGCGGGAGCAATTCCTGTTGCCGGATCTGTGTCAGGCCAAGGCGCTGGGCGTGGTGGTCCTGGTGTGTCAGCTGCTGGTGCTGGTGCTGCTGTTTGCCGGTGAGCTGTCCTGGCTGCGCTTTGCCCTGTTGTCGCTGTATGTGCAGTGGGTGGGGCTGTGCAGTGCCGGGCTGCTCTGCTTTGGCCGGCGCTGGATTGCTCCCCTGGGCATGACCTGGGGGGCGCTTGCCAGCTTTCTGCTGGTGTTGGGGGTGACCCTGGCGGTGAGTCTGGTGGCCGATCGCATGCTGGCCAACCTGGCGCTGGTGGATGGGGCCAAGCTGGACTGGCAACGCATTGCCCAGCAGTTGGCCATTGCCGCCATCATCACGGGTCTGGTGCTGCGTTATTTCTATGTCCAGCAGCGCCTGCGGCAGCAGGAACAGGCGGAGCTGCAAGCCCGGATCCAGTCGCTGCAGTCGCGTATTCGCCCGCACTTTCTCTTTAACAGCATGAACATCATCGCCAGCCTGATTGCGGTGGATCCGGAGACGGCGGAAGTGGTGGTGGAGGATCTCTCGGCGCTGTTTCGCGCCAGCCTGAATGAAGCCGGGCACCAGGTGAGCCTGCAGGATGAGCTGGACCTGTGTCAGCGCTACGCCCGGATCGAGTCTTTGCGCCTGGGTGAACGCCTGCAGATGCACTGGCAACTGGCGGGGGGCATGGGGAACGTCCAATTACCGTTGCTGAGCCTGCAGCCACTGTTGGAGAACGCCATTTACCACGGCATTCAACCACGTCCCGAAGGGGGCACGGTGAGTTTTGTGGTGCAGCTGGACGGGGCCCAGGTGGAAATCTGCATCCGCAATCCGCTGCCGCCGGATGCCCAGGCCGGTGCCACCCAGGGCAATCGCATGGCACTGGCCAATATCCGTAGTCGCCTGGCGGCGCTCTATGGTGATGCGGCTAGCCTCACGGCAGCTCCGGAGGGCGATGCCTTTGTTACCCGCCTGCGTCTGCCGGTGTCCAAGCCGTGAGTATTCAGCAAGAGGCACGCCTGAAAGTCCTGATTGTGGATGATGAGCAGCTGGCCCGGCAGCGTTTGGCGCGCATGCTGGCGGATCTGCCGACCTATCAGTGGGTGGGGGAGGCGGCGCATGGCGCCGAGGCCGTGGCCCGCTGCGCCGAGCTGGTGCCGGATATCGTTCTGCTGGATATCCGGATGCCGGGGATGGATGGGTTGGAGGCAGCCAGTCATTTGCAGCAGCTGCCGACGCCGCCGGCAGTGGTGTTCTGTACGGCCTATCAGGAACATGCCATTGCCGCCTTTGGCGTGCAGGCGGTGGGTTATCTCTTGAAGCCTGTACGCAAGGCGGATCTGGCCCAGGCCCTGGCCAATGCCCGGCGTACCAACAAGGCGCAGCTGACGGCGTTGGCGGCGGTGGCCGGCAGCCGGCGGCAGCATATCGCCGCCCGCACCCACAAGGGCATCAGCCTGATCCCTGTTTCCGCCGTACGCTACTTCCAGGCTGATCAGAAGTACGTCAGCCTGCATCACGCTGCGGGTGAAGTGCTCATCGATGAATCCCTGAAAGAGTTGGAGGCGGAGTTCGGCACCTGGCTGTTGCGGGTGCATCGCAGCACCTTGGTGGTGGCGGAGCAGGTGGAAGCGCTGTTGCGGGATGCCGCCGGCGGTTATGCATTGCAACTGAGGGATATTGCCGCGCCGGTGCCTGTATCCCGGCGTCATTTACCTGCAGTACGGCGTTATTTGCGCCCGACCGGCGGTCGGCCGGTGGTAGAGTAGGGCTCTGAGGTCACAAAGAGTTGAGCGCAGTATGCAAAGGATCCGGATAGCCACCCGCAAGAGTGAGCTCGCGCTGTGGCAGGCTCGCCATGTGCAGGCGGTGCTTGCCGAGTTGGCGCCTGAAGCAGAGGTGGAGCTGATGCCCATGTCCACCCAGGGCGATCAATGGCTGGCGGCGCCCCTTAGTGAAATTGGTGGTAAAGGCCTGTTCATCAAGGAGCTGGAGCAGGCCATGTTGGCCGGCAGCGCGGATATCGCAGTGCATTCCATGAAGGATGTGCCGGCACAGTTGCCATCAGACTTTGCCCTGCCGGTGATTGCTTTCCGGGATGATGTGCGGGACGCGGTGGTGGGGCGCAGTGCTGCTACCCTGGCGGAACTGCCGCCGGGCGCGGTGGTGGGCAGCGCCAGTTTGCGGCGCGGGGCGCAGATTCTGGCACGGTTTCCCCAGCTGCAGATCAAACCCATCCGCGGCAACGTGCAAACCCGCTTGGCAAAACTTGATGCTGGCGACTATGACGCCATCATCCTGGCCTGTGCCGGCCTGGCACGCCTGGGCCTGAGTGCGCGCATCACCGAGTATCTGGCCATCGCTGACAGCCTGCCGGCGGCGGGCCAGGGCGCCCTGGGCATTGAGTGTCGGGCGGATGCCAGCGAGCTGCTGGCACTGCTGGCGCGCCTCAATGATCCCCGAGTGGCGGCCTGTGTGCAGGCGGAGCGGGCGGTGAGCGGGGGCTTGGGCGCAGACTGCTCCATGCCGGTGGCAGCGTACGCCGAGTGGCAGGGGGAGACCCTGGTGCTGCAGGCCCTGCTTGCCAGTGCCGATGGTCAGCGCGTGCTGCGTGCCCAGGCCCAGGGCACGGATCCGGAACGCGTTGGTCAGGAGGCCGCCCAGCAGCTTTTGGCCCAGGGCGGGGATGAGATCCTCGCCGCACTCACCAAGCCGGCCGCCGGCACCTAAGCCGTATGGCCGGGCAGCCCCCCAAGCGGGTGCTGATCACCCGTAGCCAACCCGGCGCCACTGCCCAGGGCCAGGCCCTGGCGGCTGCCGGTTACCAGCCCCTGATCCTGCCTTGTATTCACATTCAGCCCTTGCCGCCGCCACCCCGTCCGGCGCTGCTGGCGGCTGCCGATTTATATCTGGTGTGCACGTCGGCACATGCGGTGGTGTTGGGCTTGCCTGTATTACAGCGCTGGTGTGGCCAATTGCCCGGACACTGGCGCTGGTTCGCGGTCGGCGCCGCCACCGCCACCGCCCTGGCGCAGCAGGGCATTCAGGCTCAGGTACCCGCCGAGGAAACCAGCGAAGGTCTGCTGGCCCTGCCGGATCTGGCGCCAGCGGCAGTGACGGGTCGGTCGCTGTTGCTACTCACTGGTGCCGGTGGCCGCGGTCTGCTGGCGCCTGCCCTGGCAACACGCGGCGCTGCTGTGGTGCGCCTGGATCTGTACCAACGCCAGGCGCTGCCGGCGGCGCAGTTGGTGCAGCAATTGCGGGCGCTGGGTGCGCCGGATGTGGCCTTGATCAGCAGTGCCGAAGTGGGTGCTGCCTTTGCCGCTGCCTGGCAGGCACTGGACGGTGATTTGCGCCTGCCACTGATCGTGCCCACCCCACGGGTGGCAGCAGCCATGCAAGCGCTGGGATTTGTACGTGTGCATTGTGCCGCTGATGCCTCCGTGGCGGCTGCCATTGCAAGCCTGGCAGCATTACCCTGAAACTGCGGCAGCAACCCTTGCCGGACGCATAAGGAAGCACCATGGCCGAAGACAAGACGATGGCGGATAAACAGCAGCAAGCCAAAGCTGCCAGCGCCCCCAAGTCCGGGCGCGGTCTGGCTTGGTTGGCGCTGCTGCTGGCGCTTGCTGCCGGTGGTGGCAGTGGTTATCTGCTGTATCAGGAGTATCTGCGCCAGCAGGCACCACCGCCCTGGCAAGACGATATCACTGGCATGCTCGCCATTCTCGAGGCGCAGACGGAGCAACTCAGTCGTCTTGCCGATGCCCAGGCCAGCGCCGTGCGCGACCAGCGGCAGGCGCAGCAGGCCGCCCTAGCGGAGCAGGAAGCACGCTTTGATGCGCGCCTGCTGGAAGCATTGGGTAGCCGACCGCCGGGCCGCCGGGCCTGGCAGCTCGCGGAGCTGGAGTATTTGCTGCGCTTGGCCAACCAGCGCCTGCAGTTGGCCGGTGATGCCCGCGCCGCGCTGCGGTTGCTGGAAGCGGCGGATCAGCAGCTGGTGGCTTTGGATGACCCTGGTTTTTACCCCTTGCGGCGCACCCTGGCTGGTGAACAGCGGGCGCTGCGTGAGGCCTTGCAACTGGATCGGGAGGGTCTGTTCCTGACCCTGGAAGTGCTGAAGCGGGATGTCCAGGATTTGCCGTTGGCACTGCCCAATTACAGGCGCGGCCGGGAAGCCTTGGCAACGGAAGTGGAAGCGGAAACCGTGGAAGAAACAGGCTTCTGGGCTGGCATTTGGCAGCGCTTGCGCGGTCTGTTCGAGTTCCGCCGTCTGGATGGGCCTGGGGTGCAACCGCTGCTGGGTCCGGCGCAGGCGCAATGGCTGGCACTGCATCTGCAGCTCATGCTGGAGCGTGCCCAGTTGGCGTTGTTGCAGCAGGACGCCCTGGTGTACCAACAAAGCCTGACTACCGTGCAGGAATACTTGGTGCTTTACCTGGATCCGGCACAGGTCCAGGTGCAGCAGGTGCGAACGCAACTCGGCGCGTTGCTTGCCACTGATATCGCACCGCCCTTGCCGGATATTTCCGCGTCCCTGCAGCAACTGCTGGCCAAGCTGGAGGATGAGGCATGAGCGCGCTGGGGCGATGGCTGCTGCTGGCGCTGTTGCTGGGCGCCCTGCTGGGGGCATTGATGTTGCACGACAGCGGCTATCTGCTGCTGGTGTATGGCGATTACAGCCTGGAGACCAGCTTCTGGGGTGGCATCCTGTTACTCGCCGCTCTGCTGTTGGTCGCCAAACTGGTGGCGTTGCTGTTGGGGGGATTGCTGCTGGCCAAATCACGGCTGCAGCGTTGGAACCAGCTGCGTCTGCAGCGCCGCTCCCGGCGTTTGCTGGAAACCGGGTTGCGGGCCTTCCAGGAGCAGCGCTGGCAGGATGCAGAAAAAGCCCTGCAGCGTGCGGTGAAAGGCGCAGATGCACCCGTGGTGCTGCATCTGTTTGCGGCCCGGGCAGCGGCGGCTGCGGAGAACCAGCGCGCCAGCGATGCGCATCTGGATATGGCCATGGCCGATGCCCACCCCAACGACCTGACATTGGCGCTGACCCGCGCGGAATTACAACTGGCGGCCGGGCAGGCCGAGCAGGCCCTGGCGCTGCTGCTGCAGCTGCACGCGCAGCAACCCAAACATCCCCAGGTGCAGCGGCTGCTGTTGCAGGCGCAGTTGCAGGTGGGTGATGGCCGCGCTGCATTGATGCTGCTGCCGACGCTGGGCAAGTCCGGCGCCTTGCCCACGGCTGCGCTGCAGACGGCAGCGCAGCAGGCACTGCGGCTGTTGGCGGCAACGGAACCTGCTGCACTCACCCCAGCCTGGGATGGGCTTCCCAAAGATTGGCGTCTGGACCCGGCCCTGGTGCAGGCCTATGCCGCACTGCTGCTGGCGGCGGAACATCTGGATGCGTTGCGCGCGGCCGAGGCGGTGCTGCGCGCCGCCATCGACAAACATTTGGATACGCCCGAGGCGGTAGCAGCCTTGTTGGCCATGTATGGCGCGTTGCCTGGCAACCTGGGCGCGACGCTGGCCACAGCAGCCCCGGATCTGGTGGATGTGCAGCGCAAAGCCTTGGCGGCCTGGTTGAAAAAACATCCTGGTCAGGGTGTGTTGCTTTCGGCTGCGGGTCAGGTCACCTTGGCAGCGGGTGAGCTGGCGCCGGCCCGGGAGCTGCTGGAATCTGCGCTGGCGCTGGCACCAAGCGCTGCTGTCTATCGCGCCCTGGGTCAGCTTTGCGAACAGGCAGGAGAATATCAGAAGGCCTGCACCTATTACGCACAAAGTCACGCGCAGAAGGCGGCGTCATGAAGGTACTGACCATCCTGAAGTATGTGTTCACCTTGATCGGTGTGGGGCTGCTGCTGGGCGCATTGCTGTCCTATAGGCACACCATGAATTTTCTTGCCGAGGCGGAGGTTGCCCAGGGTATTGTGATTGAACTGGAACGGCGTCGCTCCTCAGATTCCACCGTCTATTATCCGCGCGTGGAATTCACTGACCGGCGTGGCCGCAGCCATCAGTTCTCCGCCAATGTTGGCAGCAACCCACCCAGTTATAGCCGTGGCGAGCAGGTGACTGTGTTCTATCTGCGTGACAATCCGGCGCAGGCAAAAATAGGCGGTTTTTTCTCGCTGTGGGGGCTGCCCTTGATCTTGGGCAGCATCGGCGCGGTATTCGCGTTGGTGGGCATGGGCATGATTGGTTTTGGCGTGCTGCTGGCGCGTCGTACCGCATGGCTGTTGCAACATGGTCGGGTAGTGGAAGCCGAATATCAGGGTGTGGAACGCAACACCAGCTTTGAGGTGAACGGCCGGCATCCGTTTCGCATTCTGGCCCAGTGGCAGAATCCTGCGACTGGAAAGTTGCATGTGTTTAGGAGCGGGAACATCTGGTTTGATCCTACCAGTCACGTGCAAGGTAATACCATCCGGGTGTATATCGACAAGAATAATCCCAAGCGCTATCACGTAGATATTGCGTTCCTGCCGGAGCTGGCGTGATGCCAAGTTGTCTTAGCAATCGATGCAGATGCCAGGTTGGTCTGTAGTTGCCGCCGGAATTTCCAGGGGAGCAAACTGCTGTAGCGATTCCGCACCAAACTGCTCATCGTAGTTTGCCGTGAAATCAAGATCAGTCCGGTCTGCGCCATGGATGGTGAATTCCTCCCAGCGCGCCATGCTGGGATAGGCGCCGCAGGCCTCACCGGCGTCGCAGATAAAGCCGTTGTTGTTGTTGTCGCTGCCTGTTACCAGCAGGTAGGTGCCGGGGGGCACTGGGCCAAGATCATACTGATAGCCGCCTGCACCATCCGGCATGGCGGCGGCGAAAGTGACCGTGGTCAGCGCTTCCGGATCCAGCAACAACACATACAGATGACCGGTATTTGGCATCACGCCTGTACCTACCTGCATGTACACCAGCACCTGTACCAGATTGGCATTGCTGCCGAATAAAACCTGGGCCTGATAGCTGCCGCTTGCCAGGCCGCTGCGATCTACCTGCACCTCCCAGCGCAAGGGATCCATATCATCCTGCACCAGGTTCAGCCAGCCGCCGGAATTCTCCGTCGGCGGCGCAACCACCAAGTCGCCGCCACCGGCGTTACTGAGTTGTACCTGCATGCTGCTTTGTCCGGCGCCGAAATTCAGTAGACGCGGTGTTGCCACCAGCAGCGGATCATCGCCAGGTGCGGTGCCGGCATAGGCAATGGCTTGTTGCACTGCTTTTTGCGCGTTGATCAGGCCGTGGCCGAATTGCTGATCAAAACCCGGCGTGCCCAGATCGTCGGTAAGCTCGCCTTGCTGCAACCAATTTTGGATCAGGGTGTAATCAATGTCGGCGTGTTGGCGCATCAATGCCAATACACCGGCGACATGTGGCGCCGCCATGGAGGTGCCCTGCAGGAAGCGATAGTTGTATCGCAGACTGCCGCTGCGGTCATCCACATGGGTGCTCAGTACGCCATCGGCATAACCATCGTTGTTGCGATCAAACCGGGCATCGCCACCTGGCGCCGTGAGATCCAGCCAGGGTCCGAAGTTGGCGTAGTAGGCGCGCTGGCGCAGGATATCCACTGCGCCTACGGCCAGCACACCGTCGTAGGCGGCGGGGTAACTGGGGCTGGTGGTGTTCTGATTGCCGGCCGCTGCCACTACCAAAATGCCCATGTCACGCAGCTGCGTGTAGAGGGCTTGCTCAACGTTGGACGGTGCGCCGCTGCGTCCCAAACTGAGATTGATAATGTGCGCCGGTTGCGCAGGCGTGCTGCCGCTGCTGTTGCTAAGGCCAGCGGCAAACAGCAGCGCCTGGTATACGGCTTGGCCGCTACAGGTGTTGTCGCATACTCGTAGCGGCATGATCTGGCTGTCGAAGGCGACGCCAGCGACGCCCAGATTATTGTTGCTGGCAGCGGCAATGGTGCCGGCAACATGGGTGCCATGAAAGCTGCTACCACCCGGTGGTCGCGGGTTTTCACCGGGATCATCACCGCCGGGCTGCTGCAACAAGAAGTCGTAACCGGGCAGGAGTTGGCCCTGCAGGTCCGGATGTCCCAGCGCTACACCACTGTCAATTACCGCCACCCGCACGCCGGTGCCTGTGGCTTGGTCCCAGGCGTCCGGCAGCTGAATCAGCGGGTAGTGCCACTGGAATCCATAGTACGGATCCGCCGGTGTGAATTGCATCTGGTAACTGTAGTTGGGTTCCGCCAGTGCCAACTGTGGCTGCTGTTGCAGCAGTTTGATATGGAGCAGAGTATCCAGCTTTTCCTGTTGCTGTTGTGACAGGCGTTGGCGCTGGATGAGCAGTGCATCGGCCCGGGTTTGCAGTCTTGTTTGCAGCTGCACTTGCTCAAGGCTGCTAAATCGGTGCAGACGAGGTGGATTGCGCAGCAGCATGCTGTGCATCCTTGCCTGCCCTGAGGCCGCCGGCAGCAAAGGTGCGGTGGCGTCCACCACCAGGGCCTCACCTGGAGCGAAAGCATCACTCAGACGTGGGCCATGCGGCAGCCCTGCCACCTGTTGGCCCACACTGAGCAGATAGTTGGACGCGCCGCTGAACGCGTGCACTAATAGGTAGTAAGTGCCGTCAGCTGGCGCCGTCACCATTTCGTAGTGGGTGGTGCCCAAGGATGCATCCACCAGATCGCCTTCGGCATCCAGCAAGATCAGATCCAGGTCGTTGGCCACCGAATCCGTCGCAGCGATCTGCAGGATCACCTGTTGTCCGGCTTCCAGGTCCACCCGAAAAAAGTCATGGGTATCGCCGCTATTGCGCGAACGTCCAAGGGGACCAGCACCGGGCCGGTTCACATAACCGCCAACGGTGACCGGATTAGGCAGCAACTGCGCTTGCTGTTCTGTGTTATTGCTGACAAAGGGGGCATTTGGGTTGTTTACATCCGAATCCGCCGCTGTGCCTTCTGCTGCAAAAATGCGGCCGGCCAGGCGCGGCCCGCGAAAGCTGAGGCTGATCTGGCAGTTGGCACTGATGGGGCCGACTAGATACTGATCACCGCTGCGGCTGCCGTTACAGCCACTGATCTGATCAACCAGATAGCCATCTGCGGGCAACAGCAGAAAGCTGATCTGCTCACCGGGGGCCAGGCTGGCGGAGAGAGGCGCGGTAGTGCCTGGGCCGCTGATACTGACGCTGACCTGATAGGGGCCGCTGCTGCTGGTGCTCCTGGAACTGGAGCTACTGCCGCCGCAGCCATACAACAGCAGGCTGGCGGCTAGCAGCAGCAACCAGCCCCAGTATGGGCTACTGCGCAGAGCTGATTTGTTGTCGGCCTGTTTCATGAGCCACCTGTTGGGTGCAGGGGCTGCACCTACTGGCTCAGCCTAATAGCCCAGCCAAGCCAGCACCTGCGATATCTCTGTCGCAACCTGCAATTGATCCTGCTGTTGCAGCCAGGCCAGGTTCAGCCGGTGTACCTGTTCGTCGTGCTGATACCGGTTCAGATACACCAGCACCCTGGGATGGCGCAGCACATCCAGGCTTAACCGTACCAGATTGAGGGTGCCCAAACCGGCATCAGCAATCAGTAACACGGCATCTGGCGCCAGCGCTGCACAGAAGGCCACGCCATCGGCATCCTGGGTTTGCGGTGCGCGCAGCCCGCCGGCCAGTTCCACCAATCCCAAGTCTAGATCAGCCGGCCAATGCAGTTCGTCCAACAATTCTCCCAGCAGTGGCGGTGCCAGGCTCAGGGCCGCCGCCGCCATGGGCGGTGCCAGGGCCAGGGGATACCAGCGTCCGGGTGGGCAGACCTGATGCGGGGTTTCAGCACTGGCGGCCGCCAGCAGGGCAGCGTCTGTGCTGGCCGGCGGATCCTCGGGGGCGAAACTTTGCGCCGGCTTGCGCGCCGCCACCCGCAGACCACGCTGCCGGGCGGCCTGCAGCAGCTGGCAACCCACATAGGTCTTGCCGACTTCGGTGCCGGTACCCGCCACCAGCAGCAGTTGTTTGGGACGGGGGCCATTCATAGTGTGGCCAGGCTCAGGCCCAGATCTGCAAGCGCCTGTAGCAGGTACCCTAGCTCCGCATCGCCGTGGAGGGCGCTCAGGGTGATGCGGAGTCGGGCCGTACCCACGGGTACGGTGGGTGGGCGAATGGCAGGGATATAGATGCCTGTCGCTGCCAAGGCGGCGGCAGCTGCCAGCGCCGCCTGCTCGGTACCCAGCGGCAGGGGCAGAATGGGGCTGGGATGCCCAGGGCGGCACTGTTCGATCAGCGCACGCAACCTTTGCCGCAGGGCCTCCCCTGCCGTGCTGCGGCAGATTGCCAGGGCAGCCAGGCCAGCGGCGGTATCTGCGGGTGACAGGGCGGTGGAATAGATAAAGCTGCGGGCCTGGTTTTCGATCAGCTGAATCAGGGGCGCCGGCCCGGCGACAAAGCCGCCCAGGCTGCCGAGCGCCTTGGACAGGGTGCCCATGCGCAGTACATGGGGGCCGGGTGTTGGTAATTCTGGCCCCAGCACCGCGTGGGCTTCATCCAGTAGCAACAGGGCGCCATGCCGGGCGCAGAGCTCGCTCAGGGCCAGTACTGGTGCTTCATCGCCGTCCATGGAAAAGACGCTGTCACTCACCACCAGCTTACGGCCGTGGCTTTCGGCCAGGGCAGTATCCAGGACGGCCAGGTCCAGGTGCGGATAGACGTGGACCTGGCTGCGCGCCAGGCGGCAGCCATCGATGATGGACGCGTGATTGAGGCTGTCACTGAAGATATGGCAGTCCGGTCCACCCAGGCTGCTGAGCACGCCCAGGTTGGCGGCATAGCCACTGCTCAGCACCAGGGCCGCATCGCAGTGTTTCCAGTCTGCCAGGGCGGCTTCCAGTTCCAGGTGCAGGTTGCGGGTGCCGGTGATAAGTCGGGAGGCGCCGCTGCCGGTGCCCCAGGTGGCAATGGCCTGTTGGGCGGCCGCTTTCACCGCGGGATGCTGGGACAGACCCAGATAATCGTTACCGGCAAAGTTGAGCATGGGCTTGCCGTCCAGGGTGCCGGTGGTGCCGGTGCTCTGGAAAGCGCGGCTTTGGCGCCAGCGCCGTTCGGCGTGGAGCTGGACATGCCTAGCCAGCTGCCATTGTTGCCAGGGATCGCTCAGCGCAGGCAGTGTCACGGGCTTCATGAGCGAGCGGCGACCAGGCCCTGCACCAGGGCTTTTACCATGCGCTCGACTTCAGCTTCGGTGATGGTCAGCGGCGGCACCAGGGTCACCACATCACCCAGGGAACGGGTCAATACCCCCAGTGCCACCATGGCGGCGGCGGTGCGCCTGGGCCAGCGTGGGTCGGCACCGACATCCAGTACCACGGCGCCCATCAGGCCCTGCAAGCGGATTTCGCGCACACCGCGCAGAGGCGCCACCAGACTGTGGAGCAGGCCATGCAGTTGTTCGGAACGGGCGCGCACATTGGCCAGCACATCCAGTTCTGTCATGAGTTGCAGGTGGCGCAGGGCAACGGCGGCAGCCAGTGCGTTACCGCCATAGGAATGGCCGTGGTAGAAGGTTTTCTCGCTCAGATCTGGCCCCAGAAATGCGTCGAAGACGCGGCCACAGGCAACAGTGGCCGACATGGGCAGGTAGCCGCCGGTAATGCCCTTGCCCAGGCACATGAGGTCGGGGCGCAGCGCGCATTGGGTGGACGCGAACAGGGTGCCGGTACGGCCGAAGCCGGTGGCTACCTCATCACAGATCAGCAGCACATCCGCTTCCCGGCAGGCCTGGGCCAGCTGGGCGAACTCGGCGGCCGGCGCAATTTGCATACCGGCGGCGCCTTGCACCAGGGGTTCTACCACCACGGCGGCCAAGCGCGCTGCCTCCTGGCGCACCATGGCTGCCGCTTGGGCCAAGGCGCCCGGCGTGGCGAAGGCCGGTGCCCGCAACACGGGAAAGCGCAGCGGATCGAAAATATCGGTGCCAAAGCCACCGGCACCCACCGACAGTGCACCGACCGTATCCCCGTGGTAGGCATCGCCAAAGGCCAGGTAATGGGTTTTGCCGGTGATGCCCTGGTTGGTCCAGAACTGAAAGGCGATCTTGAGTGCCTGCTCCACGGCCGTGGCGCCGTCGGAGGCAAACAGCATGCGCGGTTGGTCCACCGGCACCACCTGGGCCAGGGCTTCGGCAAATTCGATCAGCACCCGGTTGCCGTTGCCCAGCACCGTGCTGTGCGCCACCAGTTGCAGCTGATCGGCAATGGCCTGATCCAGGGCCGGTACCCGATGCCCCAGGGTGTTCACCCACAGGGAGGAGAAGGCATCCAAATAACGGCGGCCATCCACATCGATCAACTCCCGGCCTTCACCACGTTCCACGATGACCGGCTTGTTGTCGGCATAGCAGGCCATTTGGGTAAAGCCGTGCCAAATGCAGGCGACATCCCGATCAATCCACTCGGGCGCGGTGGGAGTTGTGCTGGGTTTGGGCATAGTGCGGTCCTATCTGGTATCGCGTGCTGGTCTGGGCGCGTAGCTGAAGGCATCTGCGCGCAGACTGCGGGGGGCCAGTTGCAAGTCACAGAGCGCATCCGTCAGGGCGTACACAAAGTCCGGGCTGCCGCTCAGGATCACATCTGCATCCGTGCAGGCGAGTGCTGCCTGGCGCAGCCAATCCAGGGCGCTGGCACCCTGACGTGACAACGACCCGATCTGGGGATGGTACTGGAACCAGGAATGCGCTGCTGCCCGTGCTTGCAAGTCGGTGTGCAGGTACAGCGCCGCGCGGCTGGCCACATGCCAGTACAGCTGCACCTGGGCCTGCTGGCCCAGCGTCGCCAGCGCATCGATGATGGCCAGCGCCTGGGCCAGCCCGGTGCCGGCTGCGATCAGCAGCAAGGGCGCATCGGTGGCGTGGCGGATCTGAATGTCACCCGCAGCCGCGCTGATGGACAGTTGCAACGGGGCTGTACCCGCGTGCCAGGTATCCAGCAGGGCTTGCAGCGCTGCGCCGGCCGGGTTATCGAGAGTTTTGCAATGCAGCAGCAGGCTGGGCAGCGCCGCTGGCGCGCTGGCAATGGACAGCGGAATGTCCTGATGCTGCCAGTGCAGGTTCAGGTATTGGCCGGCATGAAAATGAAATGCGTCTGGCGCTTGCAGTTGCAACTGCCAGACGCCACCTGTCAATGCCGTGACCGCAACCAGACGTGCCGGCTGAAGCGACACCTGCCGATCAGCGCCCTTTCATGGACGCAAAGAACAGATCGTTGGTCTTGGTATCTTTGAGTTTATCCAGCAGGAACTCGATGGCCGCCAGATCATCCATGTCATGCAGCAGCTTGCGCAGAATCCATACCCGTTGCAGCTCTTCTTCCGGCATCAGCAGATCTTCGCGTCGGGTACCGGAACGGCGGATGTTGATGGCCGGGTACACGCGCTTCTCGGCAATTTTGCGCTCCAGATGCAATTCCTGGTTGCCGGTACCCTTGAATTCTTCGTAGATCACCTCATCCATTTTGGAGCCGGTATCCACCAGCGCCGTGGCGATAATGGTGAGGCTGCCGCCTTCCTCGATATTACGCGCGGCGCCAAAGAAACGCTTGGGTGCGGACAGGGCATGGG
>JBJHDG010000003.1:0-23501 GCA_050486425.1 Pseudomonadales bacterium
TCCCCAAGCAGTACCTGAAGTCCATTCGGCGTACCGGCTTTGGCGACTTTTTGTTTGATGGCTGGCGCTACCTGGATGAGGGTCAGCTGGGCATGACCCCCAATGAACGCCGGCTCAACCATGAGTTCGTGCTCAATCAGTCCCGCTATCAGGGGGCCTCGATTCTGCTGGCGCGCACCAATTTCGGGTGTGGCTCAAGCCGGGAGCATGCGGTTTGGGCGCTGGAGGAATACGGCCTGCGCTGCATTATCGCGCCCAGCTTCGCCGACATATTTTTTAACAACTGCTTTAACAATGGCGTATTACCCATTGTTTTAGATGAAGAAATTATTGAAAGATTGTTTCAGGAAGTGGTGGCTACCTCAGGTTACAGCCTGCAGGTGGATTTGCAGCAGCAGCGGGTTGAGTTGCCGGGCGGTGATGCGTTTGGCTTCGCTGTGGAGCCAGGCCGCAAGCACCGCCTGCTGCACGGGCTGGATGATATTGGCATCACCCTGCAGCATGTGGATGCGATTCGCCGTTTCGAGGCGGCGCATCAGGCGCGGCAGCCCTGGCTGTTTCAGGTGCCGGCCCGGGACTGATTCCCGGCGCGGCTTGGTTTTGGGTTCATGAGAAGCAAATAAATGTCTGATTTGAAAAAGATACTGGTGCTGCCCGGGGATGGTATCGGGCCGGAAGTGGTGGCACCCAGCCTGCAGCTGCTGGAGCAGGCCGCGCAGCGCGCCGGACTAAGGCTGGAGCTGTCCCAAGCTCTGGTGGGTGGCGCGGCCATCGATGCCCAGGGTACGCCGCTGCCGGCCGCGACCCTGGCCCAGGCCCAGGCTGCGGATGCCGTCCTGCTGGGCGCCGTCGGTGGTCCCAAGTGGGACCATCTGCCCATGGCGGAACGGCCGGAGAAGGGGTTGCTGGGGCTGCGCAGTGGGCTGGGATTATTTGCCAATTTGCGCCCGGCGCTGTTGTTGCCACCCCTGGCATCAGCCTCCTCGCTAAAGCCGGAACTGGTGGCAGGGCTGGACATATTGATTGTGCGGGAGCTTACCGGTGGTATTTATTTTGGTCAGCCTAGAGGTATTAAAGTAGAGAATAATCAAAGAGTTGGATTTAATACCTACATATATTCTGAGGAAGAAATCACACGTATTGCGCGGGTGGCCTTCAGCCTGGCGCAGCAGCGCAACCGCCGCCTGTGCTCCGTGGACAAGGCCAATGTGCTGGAAGTGACTCAGCTCTGGCGCGAGGTGCTCAACGCCCTGGCACCCGAGTATCCGGATGTCAGCCTCTCCCACATGTACGTGGATAACGCCGCCATGCAGCTGGTACGGCAGCCCAAGCAGTTCGATGTGATTGTCACCGGCAACATGTTCGGCGACATCCTCTCGGACGTGGCGGCCATGCTCACCGGCTCCCTGGGCATGTTGCCCTCGGCGTCGCTGGCGGCAGATCGGCGTGGCATGTACGAGCCGGTCCACGGCTCGGCGCCGGACATCGCGGGGCAGGGACTGGCCAACCCGCTGGCCACCATGTTGTCGGTGGCCATGATGTTCAAATACAGCTTTGCGCAGGGCGCAGTGGCAGCCGCCATAGAGGCTGCAGTGTTGCAGGTGCTGGAGCAGGGGCTGCGGACCCGGGACATCCTGGATCCTGAGCAGCCGGGGCTGCGGGAAGTGGGCACCCAGGAGATGGCCGCAGCGGTGCTGGCGGCCTTTGCAGCACAACGTTAAGTGTAAAAGGAGTCGGGCATGAGCAGTAGCAAGCAGTACAACCTGGCGGTGGTGGGTGCCACTGGTGCGGTGGGCGAGGCCATGGTGGAGATCCTGGCAGAGCGCAAATTCCCGGTGGCAGAGCTGTTCCTGCTGGCCAGCGAGCGCTCAGCCGGGAAGACAGTGCGCTTTGGTGGCCGCTCAGTGCGGGTGCAACGGCTGGATGAGTTTGACTTCAGCCAGGCCCAGATCGGCCTGTTTTCTGCGGGTGGCAGTATTTCGGCCGAGTATGCGCCCAAGGCCGCCGCCGCTGGCTGCGTGGTCATCGACAACACCTCGCATTTTCGCTACGAGGCGGATATCCCCCTGGTGGTGCCCGAAGTGAACCCCGAGGCCATCAGCCAGTACCGTAACCGGGGCATCATCGCCAACCCCAACTGCTCCACCATCCAGATGCTGGTGGCGCTCAAGCCCATCCATGATGCCGTGGGCATTGAACGTATCAATGTGGCCACCTATCAGGCGGTGTCCGGCGCCGGTGCCAAAGGGGTGCAGGAGCTGGCGTCCCAGACGGCTGATCTGCTCAACGCCAAGCCCCTGACCACCAAGGCTTTCCCGGTACAGATCGCCTTCAATGCGCTGCCCCAGATCGACGCCTTTCAGGACAACGGCTACACCAAGGAAGAAATGAAAATGGTGTGGGAGACCCGCAAGATCCTGGGTGACGACAGCATCCAGGTGAATCCCACCTGTGTCCGGGTACCTGTGTTTTATGGCCACTCCGAGGCGGTACACATTGAAACCCGGGGCAAACTCAGTGCCGAGCAGGCCCGGGCGCTACTGGCCAAGGCGCCGGGCGTGGTGGTGCTGGATGAGCGCCAACCCGGCGGCTATCCCACCCCGGTGGGGCAGGCGGCCAGCCATGACCCGGTCTATGTGGGCCGGATCCGTGAGGACATTTCTCACCCCCGGGGCCTGGATCTGTGGGTGGTGGCGGACAATGTGCGCAAGGGCGCGGCACTGAACAGCATCCAGATCGCGGAACTGCTGCTGCCGCAGCTGTAAAACACCCAAAATTGATCCGCCAAGGTCGCCCCGGCACGCAAAAATTGCTTGCGTCCGGGGTGATTTCCTGGGAAAAACTGCCATTATTTCCGTGGATTGGGCATTTTTTTGAAAAAAATGCGCACTATATCCAGTATCTGGTGTGTTCCTGCCTGGCGTTTTGCCGAATAATGACGCGACCCAGGGCCAGACCCAGTCAGATAGGGCCGGACAGGGATATCGGGTAGAAGGGATTTCGGGCAGCACGCACGATGGATTGTGAAAGGACAGAGTTATGGTTCGCACCCTAGGCATTCTCTCAGCGCTGTTAATAGGCCTGATCTTGAGCAGTCCGGCCTGGTCCGTCGGCTTGGGGCAGATCCGCCTCAATTCGGCCTTGAACCAGCCTTTTGATGCAGAAATCGAACTTACCGGCACACAAGGCCTGAGCCGCGAAGAAATCCTCGCCGGCCTGGCATCTGCCGAAGATTTCCAGCGCGTTGGGGTTGAACGGTACTTCTTCCTTACCGAATTGCGCTTCAATGTCGAACGGCGCCGGGATGGCTACGTCCTGAAAGTCACCAGCCGCCAACCCATTGTCGAACCCTTCGTCAACTTTGTGGTGGAAATGCGCTGGCCAGCGGGGCGTATGCTGCGCGAATACACGGTGCTCCTGGACCCACCCACCTTTGCGCCTAGAGCGGCGCCGCCGGTGGCGGCGCCGCAGCGGGCCAGCCCGGAGGAGGGCGCGGCCGGGCGGATCGAGCGCAGGACCGGCACCCAGGTAGACATGCCCCGCACCCCTCCCAGCCCCACCACCCCCCCGACCACACTCCGCACCGACCCCCTCAGCGGCGAGACCTATGGGCACACGGATCGCAATGACACCCTTTGGCGCATTGCCACCCGCTCCCGGGCCCAGGGTGTTAGCGTGGAACAGCAGATGCTGGCCATAGTGCGGCTGAACCCGGATGCCTTTATTGGCGGTAACGTGAATTTGTTGAAGGCAGGCTACGTATTGCGTCTGCCCGATGAAAATCAGGCCAGATCCATTGGCCGTCAGGACGCAGTGACCCAGGTAGCCAGTCACCATGAACAGTGGCAGAGCTATCGCCGGACGGGCACCTTGTCGGCACGTACTGATGCTATGGCGGCACCGGCACCAACACCCTCACAACCCGCAGATCCACCCCAACCCAGGCAGGCAGATGCCACCCCAGCGGCGCCCCAGCGGGCACCCGCCCGGGAAACCTTGCCCGAGGGAGAGCTGCGCATTTTGGCTGGCGATGATGCCCCTGGCACCGGCAGCGCGGGATTGGTTGAGCTGGAAGACCGGCTGGCAGCCAGTGAGGATGAGCGCCTGCGCATGGAGCGCGAAAATGAGGAAATGGCAGCCCGCCTGGCGCAGCTAAATGAACAGCGGGATGCCGCCCGGCGGCAACTGGAACTGCGTGACCAGGAAATGGCACGCCTGCAACAGCAGCTGGAAGAAGCGCGTACCAGCGCACCCCCGGCGCAACGCCCAGCGCAAGAGGCAGAGGCAGAGGCCGGGGTCGTGGCGACCTTGACGGCCAACTGGACGCTGATTGCCGGAGCGTTGGGTGCCGTGGTGGTACTGGCGGGATTGCTCATGCTGCAACGTCGGCGCGCGGCCGCGGTGGCGGATCGGCGTCAGGCGCCCATGATGCCGGTGGCCAGCAACTTCACCCTGGATGACGACTACGAGCAGGATGCAGACGACACGGACGTTCTGGACGTGGGTGGTCAGCGTGGCGCCGCACAGGAAGAGGAAGTCCAGGCACCCCAGACTTCGGATGTGATTGCCGAAGCTGATATCTATATTGCCTACAACCGTTACCCCCAGGCCCTGGCATTGCTGGAGAACGTCCTGGCGCAGGATCCGACCCGGGCTGATGTTCGGTTGAAACTGCTGGAGGTGCTGGTTGAAACCCAGGATACGGCCGGATTCGATGCTCAGATGTCTGCCCTGATGCAGCACTGCGATGATGAGGATGTCCTGTTCAGTGCCCGGGAACTGGAAACTCGACTCAAAGGTGCCGAGAGCAACTCCGGCGCTGGACTTGAGGCCAGTCGTAATGGCGACCAGGTACAGGCTGGCGGTGGTGATCTGGATGATTTCGATCTGGACCTGGATGAACTGGAAATGGAGCTGGAGAGTGCCGATGCGGCAACGGCTGCGCCGACGCTCGAGCCGGCACCCGAAGCGCCGAGCCGGGAAGAATCCCGGGGCGGCAGCGATCTGTTGGGTGGCGATCTGGGCTTTGACTTTGATCCTGATCAGGAATCCAAGCCCAAGTCGGCAGCTGTGGCTGCGTCAGCAGCTGCCAGCGACGATGACTTCGATTTTGATCTTGAAGGCCTGACCCTGGACGATGAAGCCGAGGCCGCTGCTGTTACCCAGACCCGACCCGTGATCCCGGCAGCCGCGGATGAATCCGAAGAAGCTGTATTTGATGCCCTGGATTCAGACGATGAAATCAATACCAAGCTGGACCTGGCAAAGGCTTACATTGATATGGGCGATACCGATGGTGCCCGGGAAATCCTGGTGGAAGTGTTGCAGGATGGCACCCCTGAGCAGCAACGCCAAGCCAAAAGCATGATGAGTAATGTTGGCTGAGTTCCGCCTTGCATCACTTTGCATTGGGCGTGGAATATGATGGCAGCCGCTTTCATGGCTGGCAGCGGCAGCAAACCCTGCCATCGGTGCAGGCAGCACTGGAAACCGCCATCAGTCAGGTGGCCGCCACACAGATCCGCATCATTACCGCTGGCCGCACCGACACCGGCGTGCATGCCACGGGCCAGGTAGTGAGTTTTGCCGTGCCCGCGGCACGGCCGCTAAAAGCCTGGGTACGCGGTGTTAACAGCTTGCTGCCTGCCGGTGTCGCCGTGCGCTGGGCGCGGCAGGTGCCCGAAAGCTTCAACGCGCGGTTTTCCGCACGCTATCGACGCTATCAATACCTGCTGGTGGAAGCGCCGGTGGCGCCGGCCATCGCCGGTGCGCTGGTCGCCTGGTCCAGAACGCCACTGGATGTGACTGCCATGCATGCCGCCGCCCAGGCGCTGCCCGGTGAACAGGACTTCAGCGCCGTGCGCGCAGCCGGTTGTGAATCCCGCACCCCCATGCGCCTGGTGCACTATGCCAGGGTGAAGCGGGTGCGGGGTCTGGTGGTGTTCGAAATTCAGGCCAATGCCTTTTTGCAGCATATGGTGCGCAACATCATGGGTGCACTGCTGCTGGTGGGACGCGGGCAGCGGCCGGCGCACTGGCTGCAGGAACTGCTGGCAGGGCGTGATCGTGCCCGGGCTGGCATGATTGCACCCGCATCCGGGCTTTATCTGACCGCCGTGGGGTATAGCAGCGCACTCGACTTCCCGACGGCGCCAGCACCTTTGTTTCTACGGGACAATCCGGAACTCTGCTAGAATCCGCGCCTTTGCTGAGGACGCAATCTTGCGGGTCAGAATCAAGATCTGTGGCATTACCTGCCTGGAGGATGGTCTGGCGGCCATCGCCGCAGGCGCTGATGCCCTGGGCTTCAATTTCTATGCGGGTAGCAGCCGGGTGATTCGCCCCGATGCCTGCGCAGCGCTAATAGCCCAATTACCACCACTGGTTACCCGCGTGGGGTTATTGGTGAATCCCAGCGCTCAGGAGTTGGCGGCGATACTCAGTCAGGTGCCGCTGGATGTGTTGCAATTCCACGGTGAAGAAACAGCAGCACTCTGCCGCAGTGCCGGCCGTCCCTATATCAAGGCCGCCAATGTCGGGCCGGACTTCGATATGCAACAGCTGCAACGGGAATTCCCGGATGCGCAGGCATTTCTGCTGGACGCCTATGTACCTGGGCAGCATGGCGGCACCGGCCAGACGTTTGATTGGCAGCGGTGGCCAGCACAGGCCGACCGGCCGTTGATACTGGCGGGTGGCCTGAACCCGGAGAATGTGGCCGCCGCCATCAGGGCCACCCGGCCCTACGCGGTGGATGTCAGTGGTGGTGTCGAGGGCGCTGTGCGGGGGCGTAAGGATCCCGCCAAGGTGCAGGCATTTTGCGCCGCCGTGCGTGCGCTGGAGATTTGATGGCGGGCACCTTGGGCAAGCCGGACCTTGGCAGCAGCCTGGTGGACTGGCTGGACTACATCGGCCGGGAACGGCCGCTGGATGTGAATCGGGGTTTGGGCCCCGTGGGCACCGTGGCCAGGCGTTTGGATCTGCTGCCACCGGCGCCCCGTAACCTGGTGGTGGCAGGTACCAACGGCAAGGGTTCCACCTGTATCTTTGCCGAGACATTGCTGCTGGCCCTGGGTTACAAGGTTGGCACCACCATCTCACCCCATGTCCTGTACTTTAACGAACGCATTCGCATCCAGGGGCAGCCGGTGGCTGACGCCGATATCGTCATGGCCTTTAACCAGGTCGAAGCCGCGCGCGCGGATGTGGCCCTGTCCTACTTTGAATTTGCCGTGTTGGCGGCGTTCTGGCTGTTCCGGCGCGCTGCCGTGGATGTCTGTGTGCTGGAGGTTGGGCTGGGTGGGCGCCTGGACGCTGTCAATCTGGTGAGTGCCGATGTCACTGTGATTACCAGTATCGGGCTGGATCACCAGGCGTTGTTGGGCCCGGACCGGGAAAGCATCGCTGCGGAAAAGGCGGGCATTTTACGAGCCAGTGTGCCGTTGGTGTTTGGTGAGGCGGCGGTGCCGGAGGCGGTCCGAACCCGTGCCGAGGAATTGCACGCACCATTGCATGTGTTTGGCCGGGATTTTGGCAGCCATCAGCTGGCCCAAGGTTGGGATTATTGGGAGCATGACAGCAACGGGCGCATCGCGTTGGCGGGTTTACCCTGGCCGCGCCTGGATCCGGTAAACGCGGCCATCGCAGCCAGGGCTGTGGGCCTGCTGCAGGGCGCGCCGATCAACGCCGCGACACTGCTGCAGGCGGTAGACAAGGCCAGATTCAGCGGTCGTTTCGATGTGCGCCAGGTGCGGCAGCGGCAGTTGGTGCTGGACGTCGCCCATAATCCTCATGGTGCCGCCTTTCTGGCCCGGCAACTGGCCCAACGACCCTGCGCCGGGCGCACCTGGGCGCTGGCCGGATTTTTTCGGGACAAGGATGCGGCTGGCATTCTGGCAGAACTGGCGGCGCAGGTGGATGAATGGATTCTGGTGGATACCCGCGGCGAGCGCGGCCAGTCTGGCAGCGTGCTCCTGCCCCTGGTGCCGGGCCCTGGTCCGGCACAACATATTCCAACAGTGTCAGCTGCGCTGGCCGATGCCTTGATGCGGTCAAGTCCTGATGATCGTATCATTCTGTTTGGGTCCTTCGATGTGGTGGAGCAGGCTTGTCGCTGGTTACAGGACGAGCAGGATTAGGGACGATTGGTGACTGAACGGGCCAGATATAGAGTAACGGGTGGCGTGTTTCTGGTGGCACTGGCCTTTATCGTGCTGCCCATGCTGTTTGATGGGCGTGGCTTACGCCAACCGGCTCCGGCGCTGTTTGAGGACGAGGTATTGACCCAGATGCCTCTGCGCCAGCCGGAGCTGCCGGCCACCGATTCCGGACTGCGGCGCCCGGACCAGCCCTTGGCGGACCGCACCCTGGCGCAGGACGCGCAGCGTCTACGCGAGAGTGTGGATGAGGAAGTGATCCATGCGCCGTCCCAGACCCGTCTGGGCGACCCGCGTCTGGAGGCGCCGCGGCAGGATGACACGGCCGTCGCTGCACCTGCCTGGGCGGTACAACTGGCCAGCTTCAGTGATCCTGACAACGCCCAGGCCCTGCGCGACCGATTGCGCGCTGACGGTCACCAGGCGCTTCTATCGCAGGGTCGGCAGGGCAGTACGCTCATTACCCGGGTGGTGGTAGGTCCCATACTGGATCGGGACGACGCCATCCGCCTGCAACAGGCATTGGCTGCAAGATACCGCTTGTCTCCCATTGTTGTTGAATTCAGTCCCTAGTGACGGCGTTAGTGACGGCATAGATGACTGCCATTGATCTGGGTATTGCCGGCTTGATCCTGTTGTCGGCGGTGATTGGCCTGTGGCGTGGGTTGGCCAAGGAGCTGCTGTCGCTGCTGATCTGGTTGGGGGCCTTTGTGTTGGCGCTCTGGTTTGCCAGAGCCGTGGCCATGCAGTTGTTCCCCGGCGTGGAGAACGAGCCGGTTAGGCTGGCATTAGGTTTTGCCTTGGTGTTTGTCCTGACTGTGGTGGTGGGGGCTATGGTGCAATGGCTGGTGGCGCGCTTGATCACAGGATCCGGTCTGACTGGCACCGATAGATTTCTGGGATTTTTGTTTGGCACCGCCCGTGGTGGTCTGGTCTGCGTGGTGGGGCTGGTGGCCATGCGGCCTTTTCTCAGTGAATACCCCTGGTGGCATGATTCCAGTTTGATTCCGGAGCTGATGGCATTCGAGCAGGAAGTGCTAGAGTTGATTCAGACCCTGAGCGCCTGGGTATCTGCCAGCGCAACTTGAGGAGCTTGTATGTGTGGAGTGGTAGGCATCGTTGGCAGACAGCTGGTGAACCAGCAGCTCTACGATGCACTGATTGCGTTGCAGCATCGCGGCCAGGATGCGGCGGGTATCGTGACTTGCCATCAGAGTCGACTGTACCTGCGTAAAGGCAATGGCCTGGTGCGGGATGTATTCCAGGAGCAGCATATGCAGCGCTTGCAGGGCCATATGGGCATCGGCCATTGCCGCTACCCCACGGCGGGCACCTCCAGCTCTGCCGAATCCCAGCCCATGTATGTCAACTCACCTTACGGCATTACGCTGGCCCACAACGGCAATCTGACCAATGCCGAGTCGCTGAAGGCCGATCTGTTTCGTGATGATCTCCGGCACGTCAACACGGATTCCGATTCGGAGGTGTTGCTCAATGTGTTTGCACATGAGCTGCAAAAGGCAGGGGCTCATCAACCGACGGCGGCACAGGTGTTCGATGCGGTGCGAGGTGTGCATCGGCGCTGCAAGGGAGCCTATGCGGCGGTCGCCATGATCATTGGTGGTGGCATCGTCGGCTTTCGAGATCCGCATGGTATCCGGCCGCTGATTTTTGGTCGGCGGGATACTGCAGCGGGCACTGAATTCATGATTGCGTCAGAGAGCGTGGCGCTGGATATCCTGGGTTTCGACGTGATACGTGATGTGGCGCCGGGAGAGGCAGTCTATATTACCGAGCAGGGCGTATTGCAAACCCAGATGTGTGCGGAGCCCGCGTTGTTTTCACCCTGTATTTTTGAGCTGGTTTACCTGGCGCGCGCGGATTCCATTATCGATAAGATTTCCGTCTATAAGAGTCGGATGCGGATGGGCGAGAAACTGGCAGATCGAATCCTGGCCCGGTATCCCGATGGCAAGCATGATATTGATGTGGTGGTACCCATCCCCGACACCGGCCGCACGGCGGCGCTGCCCATGGCGCATCGCCTGAATGTGAAGTATCGGGAAGGCTTTACCAAGAATCCTTATATTGGCCGCACCTTCATTATGCCGGGGCAGAGTGAGCGCAAGCGTTCTGTGCGCCACAAGCTCAATGTCATTGAGCTGGAGTTTAAGGGCAAGAACGTGTTGCTGGTGGATGACTCCATCGTGCGTGGTACCACCATCAGCCAGATCATTCAGATGGCTCGGGAGGCCGGTGCCCGCAACGTGTATCTGGCCTCGGCGGCGCCGGCGGTAAGGTTTCCCAATGTGTACGGCATAGATATGCCGACGCCCAATGAATTTGTCGCCTACAACCGTTCGGCGGAAGAGGTGGCCAAGGTGATCGGTGCAGACTGGCTGGAGTATCAAACCATTGAAGATCTGGTGGCCTGCGCCCGGGAAGGTAACAGCGCCATCTCCCAGTACGATTGCTCGGTGTTCGATGGCCAATACGTGACTGGTGACATAGACGATGCCTATCTCCAGCGCCTATCGTTGTCACGCAGTGATCTGATGAAACAACGGCGGGAAATTGAACTCAACGGCGACCAATCAGTTATCGAGCTCCACAACCACGCCTGATGCTGCCAACCACCTGTTGGTGGACGCGGTTATCGACAGCCTGAATCAGGTGTTGCTGGGGAAGGATCTGCAAGTGAAACTTGCATTCAGCTGCCTGTTGGCGCGCGGCCATCTGCTGATCGAAGATCTGCCGGGCATGGGGAAAACGCTGTTGTCCCACGCGCTGGCAAAAGTGCTGGGGTTGAGCTTCAACCGGGTGCAATTCACCAGCGATTTGTTGCCAGGTGATATTCTGGGTGTCAGTATTTTCGATCGCAATTCGGGCGATTTCAGGTTTGTACCCGGTCCCATTTTTGCCCAGGTAGTGCTGGCGGATGAGATCAATCGGGCGACGCCAAAGACACAGAGCGCACTGCTTGAAGCCATGGAGGAGCGGCAGGTAACCGCCGATGGTGAGACCCGAACGTTGCCAACACCTTTTTTTGTTATCGCAACCCAAAATCCAGTGACCCAATCCGGGACCTTCGCCTTGCCAGAATCGCAGCTGGACCGGTTCCTGATGCGTATCGAACTTGGCTATCCGGACCCGGCGGCAGAGCGGCAACTATTGCGGGACGGTGACAGACGCAGTCAGCTGGAGACCTTGCAGCCAGCGTTACAGCCGGAGCAGCTGTTGGCACTGCAGGCCGCGGTTGATCAGGTGCGAGTCTCCGAGGCGCTGGTGGACTATGTGCAGCGCCTGGTGCATTACAGCCGCCAGCAAGCGGCTTTTGCCTATGGCCTGTCACCACGCGGGGCACTGGCGTTGCTGCACAGCGCCCGAGCCTGGGCGCTGGTGCACAAACGCAGCCATGTGTTGCCGGAGGATGTGCAAGCCGTATTGCCGGCGGTGGTGGAGCACAGGTTGCGAGCCGCGGCAGACTTCACTGGTCACGGCGGTGGCGCACTGGCGCAGCAGTTGCTGACCCATGTCGACGTCCTCGGCTGACGGCATTAGCATCAGTAGGTTCCAGCGCTGGCTGCGTCGACGTATACCGGCGGCCCGCCGTATCAGCCTCAATCAGTCTTCCATTTTTATTTTCCCCAGTGCGGCCGGTTTTGGCTTTGGGCTGTTGATCATTCTGCTGCTGCTTGCTGCTATCAATTACCAGAACAGTTTGCTGCATGGCTTGGTATTCCTGCTGTCAGCCTTGTTCGTGGTTTGCATTCTGCACACCTACAGCAATCTGGCGGGCTTGACCTTTGAGGCCATGCCCACGGAGCCTTGCTTTGCAGGAGAAGAGGCCAGATTCAACGTCAGGGTGCTGCAACCTGTGGGGAAACAGGCCGAAGCGGTCAACCTGGGATGGCGGGGGCAGCCAACCCGCTGGCCGGTGATTTTTTCCGCGCAGGCGACGGTGGTGCGCATGTTTTATCCCGCGCAGCAGCGCGGTTGGCTCAGGCCGGATCGTATCCTGGTGGAAACTCGATACCCGTTAGGATTACTGCGGGCGTGGACCTGGATTGATTTGGAACTGCAGGTGCTGGTGTATCCCAGGCCGGCGTTTGTGCCGCTGCAAAGCCAGGCTGCCGGGCATCAGGCGGAAGGTGAATTGCTTGATCTCAGTGGCAGTGACGACTTCAACGACCTGAGAGCCTATCGAGCAGGGGATCCGGTACGGCACATTCATTGGCCGGCTTATGCGCGTACCGCTGACCTGTTGGTAAAGGAGTATGCGAGCTTCGCTGATCCCAGACTGATGCTGGACTGGGATGCGGTCAACGGTGATGTGGAAACTCGACTCAGTCGGCTTACCGGCATGGCGCTATTGGCCAACCGCCAAGGCCTCGCGTTTGGCCTACGCCTGCCGGGCACCAGCATTGCGCCGGGGGCCGGCCCGTCACATTTGCAGCTGGTGTTGCGGGAGCTGGCTCTTTATGGCAACTGAATCCGCCGGTTATTTGTTGCCACGCAACAGCCTGCTGCTGCTCCTGCTGGCCCAGGCAATGGTAATCCTGCCATTGTTTGGTGATATCTCTTGGTGGATTCTGCCGGCAGGGATGCTCTGCGGCGGCTGGCGTTGGCTGCAATTTCGTGGATTGGTGGGTTATCCACGCCGCTGGCTGAAGATGTTGCTGATTGTAGCGGCTGCCCTGGGTGTCGGACTCACCAGTAGTGGCGCGTTCAACTTGGAAACTGCCACCGGATTATTGGTGGTGGCGTTTCTGCTCAAGTTGCTCGAAATGCGCAGCAGACGTGATGCCATGGTAGTGATCTACCTGTGTTATTTCGTGTTGGGTACCAGATTCCTGTTTGATCAAACCCTGTTTCCCAGCCTGTATCAGCTGTTGGCTTTTGTTGTAGTGACCGGCGCCTTGGTGGGGCTGCATCAACGCCAGGACCAACCCTGGGCGGCGCTGGCAACTGCGGGCAAACTGGTGGTGCAGGCCCTGCCGCTGGCGCTGGTGCTGTTCCTGATGTTCCCACGCCTGGCACCACTTTGGTCGGTGCCCATGCCTGGCGCATCGGCCACTGGCATCAGCGATGAAATTCGGCCGGGTGATATTGCCCAGCTCAGCCGCTCAGATGCCATTGCCTTTCGCGTGGATTTCACCGGTGAGATTCCCCCCAGTTCCGAGCGCTATTGGCGTGGGTTGGTTTACTCGCAGTACGAAGCTGGCACCTGGCGCCAGTTGCCTATGCCACCCATCTCCCAGGCCGATGTCCGCAGCTTCTATCGGCCGGCAGAAGCGACGACGGAATTGCTGCGCTACCAGGTGTTGCTTGAGCCCAGCCAACGCAAGTGGTTATTCGCACTGGAAATGCCGCTACCCCTGAGTGGCAATCTAGTACTGACCCGCGATTACCGTGTCGAAGCCACCGAACCGGTGCAGTCTCTGCGCCGCTATGAATTGGCCCAATTGCAGCCCACGCAGCTGGACGGCTACCTGCCCGACTGGTTACGGGAGCGGGAAACACGCCTGCCAACTGGTAGCAACCCCAGATCCCGCGCCTTTGCCCTGGCGCTGCGTGCACAGGTGGCATCTGATGCCGAGATGGTGGAGGCATTGTTGCAACACATACGCAGCGAGCCATATTTCTACACCCTGTCACCGCCGCGACTGGGTGCTGATGATATCGATGCCTTCTGGTTCGATACGCGTACCGGTTTTTGTGCCCACTATGCCGGTGCATTGGTGTACATCTTGCGTGCGGCGAACATCCCAGCGCGAATGGTGGGTGGTTATCAGGGCGGCGAGGTGAATCCAAGAACGGGCCACCTGGTGGTACGTCAGTATGACGCCCATGCCTGGGTCGAAGCCTGGTTGCCGGATTTGGGATGGCAACGCATAGATCCCACCGCAGCCATTGCGCCGTCCCGGATTGAGCATGGACTGAATGCTGTCCTGACAGCGCAGGAGCGCGCTGATTTGCCTATGCTGTACAGTCTGCGCATGGGCAATACGGGCGTATTGATTTCTGTGCTCAGTTGGTTTGAATCCATAGAACATCGCTGGAATCTGCTGGTGGTCGGTTACGACGCCCGCACCCAAGCCCGATACCTGCAGCGGTTGTTGGGTGAGGTGAACAGCTGGCGTATGACGCTGGCGTTTCTGCTCGGCGCAGGGGGCAGTCTGCTACTGGCGTTGGTGTCGCTGCGGTTGCTGCGCAGTGCGGTTGTCAGCGATCCATTGCAGGCCAGACTACAGCGTACTTCAAGACGCCTGACCAGGGCCGGGTTGCAGAGACAGCCCGGCGAACCGCCGGCAGCTTATCTGGCGCGCCTGGCCCAGGCGGCCGATCGGCCCTATGCGGAAGAAATCGCTACGGTGCAGACTGCGCTTTATGATCCGGCTACGACAGCGCCTAATCTGCGGCAGATCAAGCGCTGGTTACGCAGATTGGAGCTGCGCCTGATATTGCAAATACGCTGATACCTGGGGGGCTGGTTTTGTCATTGGAGTTTCTGCATTGCGCAACACCGGAGGCCTGGTTGGAGCAGGCACAGGCCAATCTTGAACTGCTGTTACTGGATCATGCCAACTGCGAAAAGAAGGCGGCAGGCACAGCGCTGAGCCTGATTTACCGGCATGTGGATAAGCCTGAGCTGCTGTTTCGACTGTCACGGCTGGCACGGGAAGAGCTGCGGCATTTCGAGCAGGTGCAGTCGCTGCTGCTGCGGCGGAATATTCGCCTGCGCCATCTGCCACCAGGCAGATATGCCGGCAGTCTGCGGCAGCAGCTAAGCACACAGGAACCCGCCAGGCTATTGGATACCTTGCTCATGGGTGCCATTGTCGAAGCTCGCAGTGCCGAGCGTTTTGCTGCCCTGGTGCCCAGGTTGGATGCGGAGCTGGCGGGGTTCTATCAGCGGCTGTTGCAAGCGGAAGCACGCCACTTTCAGGACTATCTAAGCCTCGCCGAGCAAGTACCAGGTGTTTCAGCTGCGGCGCGGCAGCAGCGTTTGCAGGCGTTGCTCAGTTATGAGCGCACCTTGATCGAAAGCCCGGATACCTTGTTCAGGTTTCACAGCGGTGTGCCCGCCTGATCAGGACGGCGCCTGATCCAGTGGGAAGCAGCGGAGGCTGAAGCTGCCTTTCATGGCTTGCAGATACCAACCACAATGGTCCCAGTCGCCCAGGACATAGCGTCTGGCCGGGCCGGAGGGCAGTGGGTGCAGATGCAGGCCGGGACGATGGGTATGGCCATGCACCATGAGCTGCGCCCGGGCTTGCGCCAGGGCGGCTTCGACGGCGCTGGCAGTGACATCCATGATATTGGCAGCCTTATTGGCGTTGGTGGCCAGGCTTTGCTGGCGCATGCCGGCAGCCAGCGCGCGCCGCTCGTTCAGGGTTTTCGCCAGGATATCAGCCTGCCAGGCAGGAGAGCGCAGCAACTGCCGGATCTGCTGGTAGGCATGATCCGCCGTGCAATAGGCATCGCCATGGCTAAGCAGGATCCGTTGGCCTTGCCAGCGCAGCACGCAGGGATCCGCCAGCAACTGGGCGCCGGTGGCCTGGGCAAAAGCCTCTCCCAGCAGAAAGTCCCGGTTGCCATGCATCAGGAACAGCTGACAATCCTTGGCGCAACTGGCCAGGAGTTCGCTCAGGGCGGTGGCCAAGGGACTGTCATCATCATCACCCACCCAGACTTCGGTCAGGTCGCCCAGGATAAATAAGGCCTGCAGCCGGTGGCGTTTACGTCCCAGCAGGCCGGCCAGGGCCTCGAACACCCGCGGCTGGCTGGGGTCCAAGTGCAGGTCGGAAAGAAAGAGCAGTTCTTGGTCAGGTTGGTCGGGCAGTTCGATCAGGGTCTGCAAGCGGCAGGCTCCGCCAAAAGAGCGCAGTTTACTGCATTTCGCCGGGGGCTGCGTTTGACGCTATTTCCGGCCATGAGTATCATGCGTGCGCGTCGGCGGGAGCGGAACGCTGCGTCCTTCGGGCTTGCCCTGTCGCAGGCGCGGCTGCTTTGCCACCCGGCATTGCGGTCGATAAGTCTCGAAGCCGCGAATTCCCTTCGGCCCGCTCGGGGTATAGCGCAGTCTGGTAGCGCGCCTGCTTTGGGAGCAGGATGTCGGGAGTTCGAATCTCTCTACCCCGACCAATTTTGTTTGGGTGGCCCAGGCCGGGTCCCGGACTTTAGTTTGCGCTCGTAGCTCAACCGGATAGAGCATCGGCCTTCTAAGCCGAGGGTTGAAGGTTCGAGTCCTTCCGGGCGCGCCAGGCACGGGCACCGCCCAAGGCCAGGCTTTCTTATGGTGGACGTAGCTCAGCTGGTAGAGCTCCGGATTGTGATTCCGGCGGTCGTGGGTTCGAGCCCCATCGTCCACCCCAGTTTTGGCGCCTCCAGGCGTTTTTGGCGCCTGCGGGCGCATGTCTTTTTAGGGATAGCGACAGAACATGCAAGTATCCATTGAAACCATGGCGGGTTTGGAACGGCGGATGACCATCTCGGTGCCATCCGAAACCTTTGAGAACAAGTACAAGACCAAGTTGGAGGAGACCGCCCGCCGTGCGCGGATCGATGGTTTCCGTCCCGGCAAGATTCCCCTGAAGGAAATTCGGCGGCGCTTTGGCACTGCCATTCGCCAGGAGATTGCCGGCGAGCTGATGCAGCACGCCTTCGGCGATGCCATCCGCCAGGAAAACCTGGCCCCAGCAGGGAGTCCCACCCTGGACGTGGTGAGCATGGAGCCCGGCTCGGATCTGGAGTTCACGGCGACGTTTGAGGTGTTCCCGAACATCGAGCTTTGTGATTTCGCGGCCGTTGCCGTGCGCCGCCCCAGCGTCAGTGTGGCGCCGGCAGATGTGGATAAAGTGATCGAACATCTACGTGGTCAACGCAAGACCTGGCAGCCGGTCACCCGGGCAGCACAGGCGGGTGATCAGGTGCGTGTGGATTTCGTTGGTCGCCAGGATGGTGAGCCCTTTGCCGGTGGCAGTGGCGAGAACGTGACCTTCGTTATCGGTGAAGGGCGCATGATCGAGGATTTCGATCAGGGCGTACGGGGCGCCCAGGCCGGGGAGACCCGCACCTTTGATGCCCGCTTCCCAGATGACTACAACGCCGAGCACCTGCGGGGTAAAACCGTGCAGTTCGAGGTGAGCGTCAGTGAAGTGGCCGAGCCCGTGCTGCCGGCGCTGGATGCGGATTTCTTTGCCCAGTTCGGAGTCACAGAAGGCGGTCTGGAGGCCTTCAAGGCGGAAGTGACCAAGAGCATGGAAGCCGAGCTCAAAACCGCCACTGATCGGGAGCTCAAGCGCCAGGTGATGGCAGAACTGGGTCGCTTGCATGAAGTGCAAATTCCCAAGGTGTTGGTGAATCGGGAGATTCAGAGTCTGCGCCAACAGCTGATGCAGCAGATGAACAGCTACGGCCAGGGCCAGGATCTGCCCAATTTCCCTGATGACATGTTTCAGGATGAGGCTCAGCGCCGGGTCAAGGTCGGGCTGGTACTGAATGAGATCATCGACAGCCGGGAAATACGTCCCGCAGCTGAGCTGGTACGGGCCAAAATTGAAGCAGAAGCGCGGAATTACGCACAGCCGCAACAAGTGGTGGATTGGTACTATAGTAACCATCAGCAGTTGCAGCAGATTGAGATGGCGGTTCTGGAGGACCAGGTCATTGAGCAGATATTGGCTCAGGCCCAGGTTACCGAATTCGCCAGCGACTATGAGGCGGTAATCTCCGGGCGGGCCTTCCAGGACACGCTGGCTGGGGATTAAACAGGCGCCTGGCAGCCCAGGCACCAGATTTTACGGCAAGCAGGAGAGGCGGAATGGCCGGTTTTGACAGGGACTCTGAAATCATGAATCTGGGACTGGTGCCCATGGTGGTGGAGCAGTCCGCCCGGGGTGAGCGGGCCTATGATATCTACTCCCGCCTGCTGCGGGAGCGCATCATCTTCCTGGTGGGTCCGGTGGAAGATCATATGGCGAATCTGGTGGTGGCCCAGCTATTGTTCCTGGAATCTGAGAACTCCGACAAGGATATACATCTCTACATCAATTCCCCCGGCGGCTCGGTAACCGCTGGTCTTTCCATTTACGACACCATGCAATTTGTACGCTGCGACGTGTCTACCATGTGTATTGGTCAGGCGGCCAGCATGGGCGCCTTTTTGTTGGCCGCAGGTACGCCAGGCAAGCGCCATGCGCTGCCCAATTCACGCATGATGATCCATCAGCCGTCTGGCGGCTCCCGGGGTGTGGCGGCGGATATCGAGATTCAGGCCAAGGAAATCCTGGCCATGCGGGAGCAGCTGAACAGACTCATGGCCGAGCACACCGGACAGCCGATGGAGCGTATTGCGGCGGATACAGACCGGGATTTTTGGATGAGCCCGGATGACGCGCAGAAGTATGGTCTGATAGACAATGTCCAGCGTCCCCGGCCCCGGGGTAAGCTGGCGGTGGCCGGCAGCAAGGCTTGAAAATCGCCGGCCAACCGCGCAAGGTAGGCGGGATATCGACGGTGGGCCCGGTGGTGGCAACCGTCATTGAGTATTAGAGGTTGATGAATGGCACATGATCACGGCGGCAAGGGCAGCGACTCGGACAAGTTGCTGTATTGCTCCTTCTGCGGCAAAAGCCAGCACGAAGTCCGCAAACTGATTGCGGGTCCCTCCGTGTTTATCTGCGATGAATGTGTCGAGCTCTGCAACGACATCATCCGGGAAGAAGTCCAGGAAAGCAGTGAGCGTAAGGACAAACGCAAACTGCCGGTTCCGCATGAAATCAAGGCCATCCTGGATCAGTATGTGATCGGCCAGGATCATGCCAAGAAAGTCCTCTCCGTGGCTGTCTACAACCACTATAAGCGCCTGAATTATCAGGGGAAAAAGGACGAGGTCGAGCTCAGTAAATCGAACATCCTGCTGATTGGCCCCACGGGTAGCGGGAAGACCCTGCTGGCCGAAACCCTTGCCAGATTGTTGGACGTTCCCTTCACCATCGCCGATGCCACTACCCTTACCGAGGCGGGTTATGTGGGCGAGGACGTGGAGAACATCATCCAGAAGCTGCTACAGAAATGTGAATACGATGTGGAGCGGGCCCAGGTGGGCATCGTTTATATCGACGAGATCGATAAGATCTCCAGAAAGTCAGACAATCCATCCATCACTCGGGATGTATCCGGTGAAGGTGTGCAGCAGGCGCTGTTGAAGCTCATTGAGGGCACCATTGCCTCAGTGCCGCCCCAGGGTGGTCGCAAACACCCGCAGCAGGAATTCCTGCAAGTGGATACGTCCAACATCCTTTTCATTTGTGGTGGTGCCTTTGCCGGTTTGGACAAGGTGATCATGGACAGGTCCGAGCGCAGCGGTATTGGCTTTAGTGCCCACGTCAAAGGTGATCAGGATAAGAAAAGCATCGGCGAAACCTTGCGTGACGTGGAACCTGAGGACCTGATCAAGTACGGTTTGATTCCTGAGTTTGTCGGTCGGTTGCCGGTAGTGGCCACCCTGGATGAACTGGATGTGGCGGCGCTGGTGCAGATTCTTACCGAGCCGAAGAATTCGCTAACCAAACAGTATGCCAAGCTCTTTGAGATGGAAGATGTTGAAGTTGATTTCCGCGAGGATGCACTGCGCGCCGTGGCGGAGAAAGCCATGGAACGCAAGACAGGTGCCCGCGGTTTGCGCTCCATCCTGGAGACAGTGCTGCTGGATACCATGTATCAGCTGCCATCTACCAAGAGCGTCAGCAAAGTGGTCATTGATGAAAGCGTGATCAAGGGTGAAAGTGCGCCCATGCTGATCTATGAAAACCTGGAGCAAGCCAAGGCTATGCCAGAGGATTGAGCTTGGTTGGCGCCGGCTCCGGGGCCCGCTGCCGAAACGGAAAGCGGGCTTTTTCATGAGATTGACGTATCCAACAGGGGAGCGGGGCCACCCGAGATAGCAGAATATGAATGCCCAGAATCTCCTCACCGAAGTTCCTGTGCTCCCGTTACGGGATATGGTGGTCTACCCCCAGGGCGTACATCCCCTCTTTGTCGGTACCGAGAAGTCCATTCGCGCACTGGATGCGGCCATGGCCGCGGACAAGCGTATTTTGCTCATAACCAAACGTCATGCCGATGCCGACGAGCCCAGCCAGGATGACCTTTACAGCATCGGCACGCTGGCCAATGTGCTGCAGTTATTGCGCCTGCCTGATGGCACCGTGAAGGTGCTTGTGGAAGGCACGGATCGAGTTCATCTGCGGTCGCTGGACCCCAATGGCGCCTACATGGTGGCCGATATCAGCGTCCTGGATGTGCCGCCAGCGCCGCAGCCAAAAACCCTGCTACAGTCCATCATGGCGCAGTTCGAAGAGTACGTGGCGCTGAGTAAAAAGGTACCGCAGGAAGTCTTGTCTTCCCTGGCCAGCATTGATGATCCTGGCCGCTTGTTGGATACCATTGCAGTGCAGATGACGCTGCGGGTGGAGGATCGGCAAAAACTGTTGGAAACCATCGCCATCTCTGAGCGCATGGAGATCATGCTCAGTCTGCTGGAAGCCGCGATAGACGTGTTTCAGATGGAAAAACGCATTCGTGGCCGCGTCAAGAAGCAGATGGAGAAAAGCCAGCGCGAGTACTATCTGAATGAACAGATGAAGGCGATTCAAAAGGAGTTAGGTGACCTGGAAGAAGCGCCCAATGAGCTGGACGATCTCAGGACCCGCATCAGTGAAGCCGGTATGCCGGCAGAAGTGGAAGATAAGGCAGTCGCCGAACTGAACAAATTGCGCATGATGTCGCCCATGTCGGCCGAAGCCACGGTGGTGCGCAGCTACCTGGACTGGATGCTGAGCGTACCTTGGAAAAAGCGTAATCGCGTGCGCAAGGATATCGCTGCTGCAAAGGAAATTCTTGATGCCGACCATTACGGTCTGGAGGAAGTAAAGGAACGCATTCTGGAGTACCTTGCGGTGCAAGGACGTGTCCAGCGTGTGCGCGGCCCGGTACTTTGCCTGGTGGGCCCGCCTGGTGTTGGTAAGACTTCGCTGGGGGAATCCATCGCCAAGGCCACCAACCGGAAATTTGTCCGCATGGCCCTCGGTGGCGTGCGGGATGAGGCCGAGATACGCGGCCACAGACGCACCTATATCGGCTCTATGCCCGGCAAGATACTGCAGAAAATGGCCAAGGCCGGCGTGCGTAATCCGCTGTTTCTGCTGGACGAAGTCGACAAAATGGGCATGGATATGCGTGGTGATCCCGCATCCGCCTTGCTGGAAGTGCTGGATCCCGAACAGAACGGCAACTTTAGCGATCACTACCTGGAAGTGGATTACGACCTATCCGACGTATTTTTCATCTGTACGTCCAACTCAATGAATATTCCACCGGCGCTGCTTGACCGCATGGAAGTGATTCGGCTGCCAGGTTATACAGAAGAAGAAAAGCTCAATATTGCGCAAAAGTACCTGCTTCCCAAGCAGATTCAGTTGAACGGTCTAAAGCCGGATGATCTGCATTTGGGTCAGGAAGCATTGCTGCACATCATCCGTTACTACACGAAAGAGGCAGGGGTGCGTGGCCTTGAACGTGAGCTGGCCAAACTTTGCCGAAAATTCGTGAAAGAGCAGGCATTGTTCAACCAGAGTCAGGATCCGCGTGAAATTCAGGTCAATGAAATTGAACATTACAATGGTGTGCGCAAGTACACCTATGGCCGCGCGGAAGAAAAAAATCAGATCGGTATTGTTACCGGATTGGCCTGGACTTCTGTGGGTGGAGAGCTGCTTAGTATTGAGGCCGTTGCCATGCCAGGCAAGGGGCGCCAGACCCGCACCGGTTCGCTGGGTGATGTCATGCAGGAATCCATTCAGGCAGCCCTGACGTTCGTGCGCAGTCGCAGTGATACCTTGGGTATTGCCAAGGATTTTCATGAAAACATGGACATCCATGTGCATGTGCCGGAGGGCGCAACCCCCAAGGATGGTCCCAGTGCAGGTGTCGGCATGTGCACTGCGGTAGTTTCCGTGCTGACAGGTATTCCCGTACGTGCGGATGTGGCCATGACCGGAGAGATTACCTTGCGTGGTCAGGTATTGCCGGTGGGCGGGTTAAAGGAAAAATTACTCGCCGCGCACCGGGGTGGTATTCGCGTGGTATTAATTCCCGAGGAAAATCGTAGGGATTTGAAAGAGATACCTGATAGAATCCAGCGGGATCTGGATATACGTCCGGTGCGCTGGATGGACCAGGTGTTGGAGTTGGCGCTGGAGCGTATGCCGCGGCCAGATCTCGTGGCAACGGGGGAAGCGGCGGACACCAGCGTGCTGGAACCAGAAAAACCTGGCACAGGCATCAGCCCACACTAACAAGGCATAAACAAGGTTTTTTTCTTGTGGCTGGGCCGGTATCCTTGACAGTGTTTTTTTGAAGTTGGTATAAACCTGAGCCGTTTTTGCCGGCGTGGGCCATGGTGCAGCCGACATCTATTCAATGTACTTAATCTAAGGGGCCAAGAGTGAATAAAACTGAACTGGTAGACAAAATAGCGGAGTCCGCGGACATTTCCAAAGCATCTGCTGCACGGGCGCTGGAAGCCACCCTGGATGCCATTACCCAGAGTCTGAAGCAGGCTGATCCGGTCGTATTGGTAGGCTTTGGCACCTTTGCTGTCAAAGAGCGGGCCGCGCGCACTGGCCGCAATCCGCAAACTGGAGCGGCCATCAATATTGCTGCGGCCAAGGTACCGTCATTCAAGCCTGGCAAGGCGCTGAAAGACGCCTTGAATTGATCTTATAAAATGCCTGCTCCGTTAGCAGGCACACATTCAAGAGTCACGATAGTTTGCAGAACATGACAGTTTGCAGGAAAAGGCGCAATGGTTGCGCCTTTTTCCGTTGTGGGGAGCCGGGTTAATGTTGCAAAAAATGCGGGATGGCGCTCAGAGCTTTGGTGCCAAGGTGTTGCTGGGGCTGGTGCTACTGGCATTGGTATTGTTTTTTGGCGCTGGACAAGTATTTGTAGGATCTGGGCCAGTGGCTGTCAAAGTCAATGGGACAGAGATCTATGAAGCTGTCGTGCAACGGGAAATTCAGCGGGAGCACGACTGGATGCTGATGCAGATGGGCGCAGATGCTGACCCGAACCTCATCGATACCTCCCGCCTGCGTGAATCCGTATTGGAGCGATTGATCAACCGAACCCTGATGTCAGCAGCGGTTGCTGATCTGGGCTTGACCGTGTCTGATGCGCAGTTGGATCAGTACATTCGAGAGAATGTCAATTTCCAGACCGATGGCCGCTTTGACCCGGATTTGTATCGCGCCATTATCAACGCCCAGGGCTATACCT
>JBJHDG010000004.1:0-22273 GCA_050486425.1 Pseudomonadales bacterium
CGACTGGAGCAGATCGCCAGCCTGAGTTTGCCCGAGGTGGTGACCGAGCAGTGTTCCACAGACGGCACCCGGAAATGGGTGCTGCGGGTGCATAACGGCAACTGTGTGGAAGCTGTGCTGATTCCGGATCGGGGACGCAATACCCTTTGTGTTTCCTCGCAAGTGGGCTGTGTGCTGGATTGCAGTTTCTGCTCCACCGGCAAACAGGGTTTTAACGGCAATCTATATGCTGCAGAAATTGTGGGTCAGGTGCTATTGGTGGCCCGGGCGTTGCAGGCGGAAGGCGATACCCGGGGTGTCACCAATGTGGTGCTCATGGGTATGGGTGAGCCGCTGCTGAATTTCGACAATGTGGTCAGCGCCACGCGCTTGATGATGGATGATTGGGCGTTCGGTATCTCCAAGCGCCGGGTCACTATCAGTACCGCTGGTGTGGTGCCTGCCATCTACAAGCTGGCGGAGGTCTCGGATGCCGCTCTGGCAGTATCCTTGCACGCACCCGAAGACGAGCTGCGCAATGTGCTCGTGCCCATCAACCGCAAATATCCCATTGCGGAGTTGCTGGCCGCCTGTCGGCATTATTTGGATGGCTTGGGTGAAAAACGCAGCGTAACTATCGAGTACACCTTGCTCGCCGGCGTCAACGACAGCCTGGCACATGCCAAGGCGTTGGCCAAGCTGCTGCGCAGTTTGCGCTGCAAGATCAATCTGATTCCATTCAATCCGTTCCCAGGTGCCGACTACCAGGCGCCGGATATGACCCAGGTGCGTGACTTTCAGACCTATCTGCTGAATCAGGGTTATGCCACCATGCTGCGCAGTACCCGGGGTGATGATATTGCCGCTGCCTGTGGGCAGTTGGTGGGGCAGGTGCAGGATCGCACCAAACGTCAGGAGCGGTATCAGGCGCGCATTCAAGCCAAGGAGGTGTCATGAGTGTCAGAGCACTGTTGCTGGTAATCGGCATGGGATCAGCGTTATTGCTCAGCGGTTGCGTCACCACGGTGGAAGGCACACAGCGTCAGCAGGCCTCCAAGGAAATGCGGGTACAAGCGCAATTGGCCCTGGCACGGGCGCACATGGAGCATGGCCAATGGGCGCGCGCACGGGAGCCGTTGGAGCGTGCCCTGGAGATTGAGCGGCGCAGTGTAGAGGCCCATATCCTGATGGCGCTGCTGTACGAATCTGAATCTGATCCCAGGCCGGCTGAGCGCCATTATCGGCTGGCGTTGCGCTTTGATAGCAACAATCGCCAGGCACAGAACAACTACGGCCGCTTTCTTTTCGGCGAGGAACGGTATCAGGAAGCCCGCCGGATGCTGGCGGCGGCGGCGGGTGACAGTGCCTATCCGTTGCGTGATCAGGCCTATCTGAGTCTGGCGCTGACCGAATTGGCGTTGCATGAACCTGCGGCAGCACAGATTGCCCTGCGACGGGCGCTGGCGCTGAATCCGGAGCTGGCGCGAGCACATCTGGAAATGGCCGATATTCTGCGCAGCCAGGGTAACAACGCCAACGCGCTGACCCATTACGAAGCATTCCTCGCCCGTAGCCGGCAGAACGCCCGCAGCCTCTGGGTGGGCATTCAGTTGTATCAGGCCGTTGATGATCAGGATCGGGTGGCCAGTTATGCGCTGCAACTGCGCAATCTGTATCCAGGCAGTGAAGAATTTCAAGCCTGGCAACGTAGCCAAGCCGCCAGCAGGGATTTTTGATTCAGTGACAACAGAGTTGCCGCCATCTGCTGCCACGCTGTCCGGCCATGCCGGGCCAGGTGCCATGGTGCGTGCGGCACGGGAAGCGCGAGGCGAGTCGCTGGAGGAAGCGGCGGACGGCCTGCACATGCTGGTGCGGCAGATGCAGGCGTTGGAAGCTGAAGACTGGCGGGCGTTGCCCGCACCAGCCTTTTGTCGCGGATACTACCGTGCCTATGCGAAATGGTTGGGGTTGGATCCGGAGACAGTGGTTGCGGCCTATAATCAGGCGCTTGGGCCTGCCGCGCCTGCGGCGGAGGATGAAGTTCCCGCCCGGGCTGCGGTTAGCGCAAGTACCAACCGTCCGCTGGTCATTGCCGGCGTGCAAATCTCCACTTGGCATCTCATGGTGGCTGGGGCGGCACTAACACTGTTGCTGCTCTGGTGGCTGTTGCCTGGCCAGGATGATATGGAAGCTGGCGTAGTGCAGACCGCACCGACGGTGCAGGAAGCAGCTGGGTCTGCGTTGTCGGAAACGCCGGCAGCACCGGCAAACACCGATACTGCTGAGCCTGCGACAGAAGCCGAGTCTGCAGCGGCAACGACGGCCGCACCTGTGATAGCGCCAGCAGCCGCGCCGGTGCCCACACCAGCACCCGCATCCGCGGGCATGGCGGCGAGTGCTGGCAATGCAGCAAGCGCTGAGATACGTCGGATTACGCCTGCCGGCGATGATCGCCTGCACTTTCGTTTTACGGATGATTGTTGGGTGGAGGTGCGCGATGCACGGGGTGAAGCCTTGTTCAGTGATCTGGGCCGCGCCGGGCAGCAGTGGCAGCTGGCCGGCGCCGGTCCGTTCCAGGTGCTGCTGGGTAATGCGCCGGCGGTAAGCCTGAGCTTCAATGAGCAGCCGGTGAGTATTCAGAGCCGGCGTCCGGGTAATGTGGCCACACTCAGGTTGGGCTATTGATGAGTTTTCAGTCTGTACGCGGTATGCCGGATGTTCTGCCCACCGCCACGCCACGCTGGCGCTTGGTGGAGCAGGCCTGCAAGTCCGCACTGCTGACGTTCGGTTATGACGAAGTGCGCTTGCCCTTGTTGGAGCCAACGGCGCTGTTCAGTCGTGGTGTGGGCGAGGCAACGGATATCGTTGAGAAGGAGATGTACACACTGACGGATCGGGATGGCGACAGCCTCAGCTTGCGTCCCGAGGGCACCGCGGGCTGTGTGCGCCAAGGCATCCAGCATGGGCTGCTGTTCAACCAACAGCAGCGACTTTGGTATGGCGGCCCCATGTTTCGTTACGAGCGTCCGCAGAAGGGTCGCTATCGCCAGTTTGAGCAGATTGGGGTGGAAGTCTTTGGCATCTCGGGTGCGGCGCAGGATGCAGAACTGATTCAGCTGTGTGAGCAGGTGTTCCAGCAACTGGGCGTGCGCGGCGCATTGCAGTTGCAGATCAACAGCCTGGGCTCGCCGGCAAGCCGTCAGGCGCACCGCCAGGCATTAGTGGATTTCCTGAGCCCGCGGCAGTCGCAACTGGATGCCGACAGCCAGCGGCGCCTGCAACGCAACCCGCTGCGCATCCTCGACAGTAAGGATCCCAATACCCAGGCCCTGCTGGCGGAAGCCCCCCGACTGCAGGACTTTCTCAGTACTGAAGATCGGGCGCATTTTGCGCAGCTGTGCGCACTGCTGGATACGTTGCAGATTGGCTATGTGGTCAACACCCAGCTGGTTAGAGGGTTGGATTACTACACCCACACGGTTTTTGAGTGGGTCACCGACAAACTGGGTGCCCAGGGCACGGTTTGCGCCGGTGGTCGTTATGATGGCCTGGTGGAGCAATTGGGCGGCAAGGCAACCCCGGGCGCTGGCTTTGCCTTTGGTATCGACCGCGTGGTGCTACTGCATGAGGCCTTATATCCAGACTGGACTGGACCTGCACTGCAGCTTTATGGGCTGGTGATGAGCGAGGCGCAGCAGGCTTGGGCGCTGCGCTTTTGCCAGGCCCTGCGGCAACAGGTGCCGGGGTTGCGGCTGCGCTTGGATCTGGCGGGCGGCAAGCTGAAATCGCAGTTGAAGCGCGCAGATGCCAGTGGTGCCGAGTTGGCATTGATTTTTGGGGAAGACGAAGCGGCGGCGGATGCGCCGCAAGTGAAATGGCTGCGGCAAACGCAACCTCAGCAACAGCTGACGCTGGCTGCATTGGTGGCATTGCTGGCAGCAGAACAGGTAACTCAGTAATCAAGATGGGGAAGGTCAGTGGCTGATCATTTTAGCGAAGAGGAACAGATAGCAGCCCTTAAGCAGTTCTGGGCGGATTACGGCACCGGCATTCTGGGCGGTCTGGTGCTCATCCTGGGCGGCTATTTTGGCTGGCAGTACTACCAGGATTACAGCGCCCAGCGTGCTGAAGAGGCGTCTGCCCTGTATCAGTCCTACGTACAGGGGCGGGATATGCTGGTGGATGCCGAAGCTCAGTATCAGTTGCTGGAAACCCTGGATACCCGCCATGCAGGCTCCAGCTATCAGATATTCACGCTGTTTTTCCGAGCCCAGGATGCGTTGGCGCAGGATGACCTGGAACAGGCAGCGCGCCACCTGCAGACCGCCGTGGACCGCGCCAAGGATGCGCATTTGCGTGACGTTGCCCGCGTGCGCTTGGCACGGGTGCAGGTGCAGCAGCAGGACACCGAGGCCGCGCTGCGCACCTTGCAAGCCGTCCGCGGCGCCGGCTTTCGTGCCCAGGCAGCTGAGATTCAGGGCGATATCCTGATCTTGCAAGATGACAAGGCGGGTGCCAGGGAAGCTTATAGCCGCGCGCTGGCCTTGCTGGGTGAGAATGCCAGTAATAGTGTGCTGGAGCTGAAGCTAACGGATCTGGCGGTTGACGATTAAGGGGTGGCATGAAGGCAAATGAACAGATAGTACAATTACAGCGCTGGATTCTTGGAGCGCTGGTGTTGGTATTGATTGCGGGCTGCACCAGTTCGTCACGTAACAAGTCGGATGAATTCCCACGCGCAAAATTGCCGTCAATTGAAGCGGAAGTCCGCTTGCAACGGCAGTGGCGGCGCCGCGTTGGTGCAGGACTGGGCACCAAGTATGTCAACCTGGCGCCAGTGATTGCCGGGGACCAGGTATTTGCCGCGGATGCGTACGGGCGTGTACAGGCTCGCCAGCGCAGCAATGGCACGCTGAATTGGCAGGTGCGGGTAGCAAAACCGGAGCGCAGCTGGCGCAGTCGGTTAAATGTACTGAGCCGGCGTGACTATGGTTTTGTGGCCAGCCTGGGCGGCGGTGAAGGCTTGGTGCTCATTGGCACCACAAATGCCGAATTGATTGCTCTGGCAGCAAGCGACGGTAGTGAGCGCTGGCGTGTGAAAATGTCCAGTGAAGTGTTGGGCCGGCCTTTGGCGCGCAATAACCGGGTCTACGCGCAAACCCAGGATGGTCGGCTGGCGGCATTGTCGGCAGCGGATGGCAGTCTGCACTGGGCCTATGATACTCAGGTGCCGACCCTGAGCCTGCGCGGTGTGGCGCCGCCCATGGCGCAAGGCGGCGGTGTTTTTGCCGGCTTTGCCAGTGGTCGGGTGGCGGTGCTGCAGGAAGCCACGGGTGAACTCATCTGGGATCACCGGGTGATGCTGCCGCAAGGGCGCTCAGAGCTGGCGCGAATCGTGGATGTGGACACGCCGGCGCTGTTTACCAGCAGTGCGGTGTTCGTGGCCAGTTATCAGGGCCGTATCAAGGCGTTGCGACCCATGGATGGCAATGTCATCTGGGAACGGGAAGCGTCCACCAATCAGCAGCTGGCCGAAGCCCAGGGCATGGTTTTTATTGTTGACCGGCATGATCGGATTCGGGCACTGGATCAGCGCACCGGCGATCAGATCTGGGAACAACAGGGATTACAGCGTCGCGGCCTCACCGGCCCGGTGGTGATTGGCGGTCATCTCGCCGTTGCCGATGAAGATGGTTATCTGCATCTGCTGGCGATCAGTGATGGTCGTTTCGTTGGCCGTACCCGTATTCAACGGCGGGGCGTCAGCTCCCAGCCGGTGGTGGCAGATGGTCAAATCTATGTGCTGGGTGATAAAGGCCGACTGGTGGCAGTAACACCTGTAGCACGCAACCGTTGATATAAATGCCCAGGGGCGTCCGATGACGGCGTTGATTGCACTGGTCGGACGCCCCAATGTGGGCAAATCCACCCTTTTTAACCAGCTGACCCGCAGCCGCGATGCGTTGGTGGCCGATACCCCTGGCCTTACCAGAGATCGCCGCTATGGCAGTGCGCTGGTGGGTGATCGTCCCTGTCAGGTGGTGGACACCGGCGGCTTGCTGGAAGCCGACGATCAGATTGCCAGCCTGATGGCGCAGCAAGTGCAAACCGCCTTACGGGAAGCGGATCTGGTCCTGTTTCTGGTGGATGCCAGAGCCGGACTCACGCCGGCCGATGCCGATATTGCCGATATGCTGCGGCGCACCGGGCGTCCCATCCTGCTGGTGGTCAACAAGGTGGATGGCCTGAATCAGGATGCGGTGGTGATGGAATTTGCCGCCCTGGGTTTTGCCGCCATGGTGCCGGTATCCGCCGCGCACAAACGTAACCTGGCCCAGCTGCGTGAAGCCATCTTGCGGCAACTGCCACCGGCTGCGCCCAGCGTCGCGCCCGAGGAAACGCCGGTAACCGACGCTGCCATCCGTGTGGCGGTCATCGGGCGTCCCAATGTCGGCAAATCCACCTTGATCAACCGCTGGCTGGGCGAAGATCGCCTGCTGGTGTTTGATGCACCGGGCACCACGCGTGATGCCATTGAAGTGCCCTTTCAGCGTGGCAAGGATGAATTTCTGTTGATCGATACTGCCGGTGTGCGCAAGCGCGGCCGCATCGATGAAACTGTGGAAAAATTTTCTGTGGTGAAATCCCTGGAGGCCATGCGCAAGGCGCAAGTGGCGGTACTGGTGATCAATGCCGCAGAAGGCTTGGTGGAACAGGATCTGCACCTGCTGGGCATCGCGGCCGAATCCGGCGCTGGCCTGGTGCTGGCATTGAACAAATGGGATGCGCTGGATGCCGAGCAGAAACAGTCGGTGTTGCGTCAAGTGGATCGACGGCTGGAGTTTGCGCCCTGGATTGCCGTGTATCAGGTGTCCGCGCTCAAAGGTAAAGGCGTGAAAGGGCTGCTGGATGAAGTCAAGCGGGTGTACAAGGCGGCGGCGTTTGAGCACGCCACTTCGGCACTGTCGCGGATCCTGGAAGCCGCCGTGCGCGATCATGAGCCACCCAGTGTGCGTGGTCGGCGCATCAAACTGCGCTTTGCCCATAAGGCGGGTGCGTTCCCGCCCCGCATCCAGATTCATGGCAATCAAACCGACGCGGTGCCGGCCAGCTACACCCGATACCTGGAAAACTATTTTCGCGCTGCGTTAAAACTCAAAGGCGTGCCCATCAAGATCGAATACCGCAAAGGCGAAAATCCTTATGCGGACAAGCCCAACGTGCTCAGCGAGCGTCAGGTGGCCAGGCGCAAGCGCATGATCTCGCATCGCAAGGCCAAGGAAAAACGCTGAGGCTACTGCCGTAGTCTAGGTGCTGGGATCTGTTGCTGTTGATGGTGGCTGCACTTCCTGCACCTTCTGCACCTGCGCCTGCAAGCGCCCATCCCGCAACACCACCTGAATCTCCGCACCCACTGCGATCTGACTGATGCTGTCCAGCGGCTTGCCCCAGGTGGCCGCCGGTGGCAGCACCAAGGCATAACCACGATCCAGCGTCGCCAGCGGGCTGACTGCATGCAGGGCTCTGGCCAGGCCACCCAGCTGCTGCTGTCGGCGTTGCAGGCTGGTTAGCATGGCGCTGCCCAGTCGCCGCTCCCATTCGTCCACCTGCTGCATCTGTTGCTGCAAGGCCTGCCCCGGATGCACCAGTTGCCGCAACAGCAGTTGCAGGCGCTGTTGGCGATGCTGCTGTTGATAGCGCCAGTGGGCATACAGGTTTTGCAGTTGGCGCGCAAGGCGCTGCCGCCAGCCGGCCAGATCCGGTGCCACCAGTTCTGCCGCCGCCGAGGGGGTAGGGGCGCGCAGATCCGCCACCAGGTCGGCAATGGTGACATCGGTTTCATGGCCGATGCCGCACACCACGGGCAGGGCGCTGTCGGCGATGGCCCGGGCCACCGCCTCCAGATTGAAACTCCACAGGTCTTCCAGCGAACCGCCACCGCGCACCAGCAATACCAGATCCGGTGGCGCCAGCTGCGGCATCAGTGTTGGCGTCTGTTGCCAGCGCTTGAGCAGGTCGAAGGCGGCCAGTATTTGCGGCCCGGCCTGCTCGCCTTGCACGGCCACCGGCAGCAGGCTGACCTGCAACGCAGGGCAGCGCCGGCGCAGCACCGCCAGCACATCACGCAGGGCGGCGCCGGTGGCGGAGGTGATAACAGCCAGATGCTGGGGAAACGCCGGCAAGGGCCGCTTGCGGTCCTGGGCGAACAGGCCTGCCTCTGCCAGCTTGAGCTTCAGCGCCTCAAAGGCCGCACGCAGCGCGCCTTCTCCGGCCGGTTCCATATGCTCGACGATGAGCTGGAAGTCGCCCCGGGGCTCATACAGGCTCACCTTGGCCCGCAGCAGTACCGCCATGCCATCCTGGGGCCGGAACGGCAGATACTTGTTGCGGTTGCTGAACATGGCGCAGCGCACCTGGGCCTTGGCGTCTTTCAGGCTGAAGTACCAGTGGCCAGAGGCCGGGCGGCTGAAATTGGAGATTTCCCCTTCCACCCAGACCATGCCCAGCCGGGTCTCCAGCAGGCGGCGCACTTCCAGGGTGAACTGGCTGACCGACAGAATGGTCTTGTCGCTGGTGCCGCTGCTGGTGCCGAAGGGTTCCATGTCGCCATTATAGAGGCACCGGGCCAGGGCCGGACCCGGTGGCTGGCAGGAATATTTGGTATTGCGCAAGAAAAGCGATTTACAGCGGGCGCCGGCATCAGTAGGATTGCCGGCTTCATTTTACGCAGGAGGCTGACGCCATGTTGCGTATTGCGCAAGACGCCCTCACGTTCGATGACCTGTTGCTGCTGCCCGCCTACTCCCAGGTCCTGCCCTCCGAAGTCGCCCTGAACACCCGCCTGACCAAAACCATCGCCTTGAATATCCCGCTGATGTCCGCAGCCATGGACACGGTGACCGAGGCTCGGTTGGCGATTGCCATTGCGCAGGAAGGTGGTATCGGCATCATTCACAAGAACATGACCATCGAGCAGCAGGCACGGGAAGTGCGTGCGGTGAAGAAGTTCGAGAGCGGCATTATTCGTGACCCCATTACCATCAGCCCGGAGTGCACGGTGCGGGATCTGCTGGTACTGACCAGCGAACATGAAATCTCCGGTGTCCCGGTGGTGCGTGGCAAGGATCTGGTGGGCATCGTCACCAGTCGCGATGTGCGCTTTGAGCCGCGTCTGGATGTCACCGTGGCGGAAGTGATGACGCCAAAAGAGAAACTGGTGACTGCCCGCGAAGGCGCCAGCACTGATGAAATCCGTGAATTACTGCATAGGCACCGCATCGAAAAAGTACTGATCACCAACGATCGCTTTGAGCTGTGCGGGCTGATCACGGTAAAGGATATCGACAAGGCCCGCATGTATCCCAACGCCTGCAAGGATGAGGCGGGGCAGTTGCGGGTGGGTGCCAGTGTGGGCACAGGCCCGGATACCAATGAGCGGGTAGCGGCCTTGGTAGAGGCTGGTGTGGATGTGCTGGTGGTGGACACCGCCCATGGTCATTCGCAACGGGTGCTGGATCGGGTGCGTCAGATCAAACGGGAATATCCCAACATGCAGGTGATCGGTGGCAATGTGGCCACTGCCGCTGGTGCCCTGGCCCTGATTGAAGCCGGTGTGGATGCAGTAAAAGTCGGCATCGGCCCTGGCAGCATCTGCACCACGCGTATCGTATCCGGCATTGGCGTGCCGCAAATTACCGCCGTCTCCGATGTGACTGCTGTTGCTGCCAAGCATGATGTGCCTGTGATTGCCGATGGTGGCATCCGTTATTCCGGTGATATCGCCAAAGCCATTGCGGCCGGTGCCAATGTGGTGATGGTGGGCAGTTTGCTGGCCGGCACGGATGAGGCGCCTGGTGAAGTGGTGCTGTTCCAGGGCCGTACCTACAAGAATTATCGCGGCATGGGCTCCCTGGGCGCCATGACCCAAGACCACGGCAGCAGCGACCGCTATTTTCAGGAACCTGCCAATGATGGCCGCAAGCTGGTGCCGGAAGGCATTGAAGGGCGCGTGCCGTGCCGTGGCCCCATGGGGCCCATCGTGCATCAGCTCATGGGTGGCTTGCGCGCAGCCATGGGTTATACCGGTTCGGCCGATATCGAAACCATGCGTACCCAGCCCGAGTTTATCCGGGTCACTCACGCCAGCATGCTGGAAAGCCATGTGCATGATGTGATGATTACCAAAGAAGCCCCTAACTATCCTGTGAGCTGACAAGCCGGCCTATGACCGCAGACATACACGCCCAGCGCTTGCTGGTACTGGATTTTGGTTCCCAATACACCCAGCTGATTGCCAGGCGCGTGCGTGAGGCCGGTGTCTATTGCGAGATTCATCCCTTTGACGCGCCGGTGGAATTTCTGCGTGACTTCAAGGCCCGTGGCATCATCCTCAGTGGTGGCCCCGAGTCGGTGACACTGGCCGACACCCCGCGTATTCCTGCCCTGGTGTTTGCGTTGGGCGTGCCTGTGTTGGGCATCTGTTATGGCATGCAGGCCATGGCGCAGCAGTTGGGCGGCGTGGTAACGGCCTCGGATGAGCGCGAGTTCGGTTACGCCCAGGTGCATTTCAGTGGTGATTCCGCGCTATTCAGCGACTTGCCGTCGCTGGTGGCCAATCGGCTGGATGTGTGGATGAGCCATGGTGACAAGGTTACCCAGCTGCCCGCTGGATTTAATTTGGTGGGTGCGTCTGAGAGCGCGCCCATTGCCGCCATGGAAGATCCCCGCCGTCGTTTCTATGGCGTGCAGTTCCACCCGGAAGTGACCCACACCTTGGATGGCGCGGAAATGTTCCGGCGTTTTGCCAGGGAAATCTGTGGCTGCGAAGGTCTGTGGACGGCGGCGAATATTGCCGAGCAAGCCATTGCCGATGTGCGCGCCCAGGTAGGCAGCGACAAAGTGGTGCTGGGGTTATCCGGTGGCGTGGATTCCAGTGTGGTGGCGGCGCTGCTGAGCCGCGCCATTGGCGATCAGCTTACCTGTGTGTTCGTGGATAATGGCCTGCTGCGTTTGCACGAACGCGCTGAAATCGAACGTTTCTTTGCACCCAGTAACGCCCTGAATCTGAATCTGGTCTGTGTGGATGCGCAGCAGGAGTTTCTCGGCAAGCTTGCAGGCGTGAGCGATCCGGAAGCCAAACGCAAAGTTATTGGCCGCACCTTTATTGAAGTTTTTGATCGCGAGGCGCATCGCATCCAAGGCGTACGCTGGCTGGCCCAGGGCACCATCTACCCGGATGTGATCGAATCCGCCGCCTCCAAATTCGGCAAGGCCCATGTGATCAAGTCCCATCACAATGTGGGTGGCCTGCCGGATGTGATGCAGTTGCAGTTGGTGGAGCCGCTGCGCGAGCTGTTCAAGGATGAAGTGCGGCAGGTGGGGATGGCGTTGGGTTTGCCGCACCATATGGTGTACCGGCATCCGTTCCCCGGCCCAGGTCTGGGCGTGCGTATTCTGGGTGAAGTCAGCGCCGCCGCCGCCGACATTCTGCGCCGCGCCGACGCCATCTTTATCGAAGAGCTGCGGCGGGCGGACTACTACGACAAGGTCAGCCAGGCCTTTGCGGTATTTCTGCCGGTGAAGTCCGTGGGTGTGGTGGGCGACGCCCGGCGCTATGAATATGTGATTGCACTGCGCGCAGTGGAAACCCTGGATTTCATGACGGCACGTTGGGCGCATCTGCCCTATGAGCTGATCGGACGGGTCTCCAACCGCATTATCAATGAGATCAGTGGGGTGTCCCGGGTGGTCTATGATGTTTCCAGCAAGCCGCCGGCGACGATCGAGTGGGAGTGATCCAGGTGTTAACTAGTTGAAATAAAACGAGTATTTTTTGGTTGCGGCACTTGCTTCCATGATGAATGAGCAAAACCCGGCGTAATAGCCGGGTTTTTTCGTTTGACTGTAACAATACAGTTGGGTACCCTGCGGCGCATGACTGTAAATTTACAGTAGGAGGTCAGCATGAGTGCGCAGGCCGAGCAGCTGCTACAAGGTGGCGCCCAAGTGAGCGCTGCGCTGTTGCCGACGATTTTTACTATCTTCAGCCAGTGGCGCCTCACTGGCGCCCAACAAATGACCCTGTTGGGGCTCAGCAATGAGAAGACCCTCTACAACTGGAAGAACCAGCCGGAGAAGGCCAAGCTGACGCGCGACCTGTTGGAGCGGGCCAGCTACATCCTGGGGATCTACAAGTCCCTGCAAATCCTGTTACCCGATCCGGCGTTGGCCGACCAGTGGCTGACAACCGGCAACGACAACCCCTTATTCAATGGCATGGCGCCGATGCAGCGGCTGCTGGCGGGTCAGGTCGTTGATTTGGCCGTGGTCAGGCATTTCCTTGATGCTGAGCGGGGCGGCTGGTGATTGCTGTTGAATCCTTGCCAGGCAGCGAGGTGAATACACTTACGTATAGGGTGATGCCGTCACGGTATCCCCAGATTCAGCTGTTCGAGCGTGTCTCCAGTCCGGAGAATTGGGAGGTGCTCTTTGCAGTGGAATCCCTCACTAACCCCAGGCTACGGGATGCAGTGGGCGATATTCGTCTGGTGCCACCGGCAGATCGTGTCTATGGCGACGGCGCCTCATGGATCATGGCTGCCTTTACCCATCCGCCGGTAGATGGCCGTGGTGGCCGCTTCAACCGAGATTTCGGCATCTATTATTGCGCTGCCGATGAAGCGGTTGCCATTGCCGAGTCAGCCTTCCATCGAGCGCGCTTTTTGCGTGAGTCGCGAATTGCAAAAACCGCGCTGGAGATGCGCGTAATCCGCGCGCAACTGGGGCCCGTAACCTTGCATGACGTGCGGCACCTGGACGGTCACGCCATCTATCATCCCGATGATTACACCGAGTCTCAGCAGCTTGGCTCCGCACTGCGTAATGCAAAAAGCTTTGGCATTCACTACCGGAGTGTGAGGGCGACGGGGGATTGCTATGCAGTGCTGCGGCCGCCCGCACTCTCTGGGGCGATGCACTGGCGTTATCTGCGCTATCACTACGATCAGGGGGCCATTGTTATGGTGGCGTCGCTGGATGACGGTGGTCAGGGCTAAACAACGGACAAACTGGTGATATGCTTCGGTGATCCTGTTATCCAACCCAGTCGAGACCGACCTTGGATAAATTTGACCGAATCCAACAACTACACCGCATTTTGCGCAGCCATCGGCATCCGGTATCCCTGCGCAAGCTCGCTGAGCGAATGGAATGCACCGAACGCACGGTGCGCCGAACCATAGAGACCATGCAGCTGCACCTGGATGCGCCCATTGCGTACGATCCCAGCAGCAAAGGTTGGCATTACCAGGAGGCTGAAACCACCCGCTTTGAACTTCCCGGCCTGTGGCTGACGGCAGGTGAGCTGCAATCACTGAGCCTGCTACTATCACTGCTGGAAGCAATCGGCCCCGGCTTGCTGAACGACGAATTGAATCCTGTGGTCAGGGAGATCGATAAGCTGCTTGAAGTGCGAAATATCAAGCCCAGCGCATTCCGCGAACGTATTCGGGTGCTGCCCATTACCCATCATCCGCTGCCTAGCCAGCAGTTCCAGACGCTTAGTGAAGCCTTGTTGCAGGAGCGGCGCGTCCTTATCCGTTACAGCAGTTACAGCCATCAGAAAACCCAGCGCGAGATCAGCCCCCAAACCTTGGTGCACTATCGGGAGAATTGGTACGTGGATGCCTGGTGCCACCTGAGAAACGATCTGCGAACTTTCCACTTGTCGCGCATTGAGAGCGCAGGACTCTGTGAAGCCAAGCGCCACGCGGTGGCCAGCAGCCGGCTGAAAGCGCATTTTGCGGATTCTTATGGGATCTTTGCCGGCAAGGCCAAGCATCTGGCCAGATTGCGCTTTGATGCGGCTATCGCCAGGGAAATCGCCTGCCAGCAGTGGCATCCCGACCAAATAGGCGAGTGGGATGGCCAGGACTATCTGCTGAGCATTCCGTATGCCGATGATCGGGAGCTGATCAAGGACATCCTGCGGCATTGTCCGGATGCTTATGTGGAGGCCCCAGCAGCACTGCGTAAAAAGGTGCAGACGCGGTTGCACGCTGGGTTGGAGCAGCTGGTGGGCAGGCGGATCAGGGTGTGATGGGGGAGGGCGGAAGTACTGGATATAACACCAGGACAGGTGTTGGCAGGGTGGGGAGGTAATCTCGTAATACCGGTGATTTGATACCGAGTGGAGTAGTTAGCGTTGCAGTAGGGAGAAGCGTGGAAAATCACTTTCTTTTATTTGGCGACAGCTCACCCAAGGCAGAAACAACGAAGGAGCAGAGATATTTCAGCAGCATGTTAGAGTTCGGAGGCTGATTGTGTATTTAGAGCAGCCTTAGATTAGCCAACGTGAGAGTATTATTTAATGAATTTCTATGCCCATTCCACCGATTGTGAAGATAAAAAGGATTGGCAAACTCTGTCAGGGCACCTGACCTCTGTTGGTGAGTTGGCTGCTCAGTTTGCCTCTGAATTCGGTGCCAATGATTTGGCTAGGGTTGCTGGCCTCCTGCACGACCTTGGTAAATATACCGTCGAATTTCAGCTGCGACTGGAAGGTGGAGAGAGAGTTGATCACGCGACATGGGGTGCTCGTATCGCGAAAGAGCGTTATCCGTCTGCTGCGGCATTGCTGTCCTATGGTATAGCTGGGCACCATGCCGGGCTTGCCAACGGTAAAAATGGAATCGGCCGAACCTCTTTGGAAGATAGGCTGAATAAGGAGTTGCCTACGTTAATTCCTGATTGGGAACAGGAGCTATCCTTGCCAGAGAAATTAGGCCTCCCGGAGGGATTTAAGGGACAGAAAGGGCGAGCCCGATTTCAGCAAGCTACGCTCGCTCGAATGATATTTTCCTGCTTGGTAGATGCAGACTTCATAGATACAGATAACTTCTATCGTCGAATAGAGGGAAGGCCGCTACGTCATATGCAGCCACAGCCGACACTAGAGCAGTTGCGAGATAAGCTGAATGCAAAGCTTGCGGAATTTATTGCAGATACTGAGCTTAATAAGCTGCGCGCCAAAATACTTTCTTATGTGCGCGGTAACGCTACAAAACGCCCTGGGCTATTTTCGCTCACCGTACCAACAGGTGGGGGAAAAACGTTAGCATCTCTAGGATTTGCGCTCGATCACGCCATTCAGTATGGATTGAGGCGCGTTATTTACGTCATCCCTTTTACCAGTGTCGTTGAACAGAGCGCCAAAGTTTTTCGTGAAGCCTTCGGTGAACTGGGTGATGATTCTGTTCTGGAGCATCACACTGCTTTTTCGGAAGATCTGAAAACAGCTTTGGAGTCAAAAGATAAACGTCGCTTAGCGATGGAGAATTGGGATGCGCCTGTCATAGTGACTACTGCAGTACAGTTCTTCGAAAGCCTATTTGCGGACAGACCATCGCGCTGCCGAAAACTACATCATATTGCAAATAGTGTGGTCATTCTTGATGAGGCTCAGACCATCCCGCTAAAGTTACTGAAACCCAGCGTCGAAATGCTTGATGAGCTGGCCCTTAACTACCGTTGTAGCATTGTGCTTTGCACTGCTACGCAACCAGCGCTACTTAAAGAGGACGGCTTTCAGAATGGTCTGTCCGATGTGCGCGAATTGGCTCCCGAGCCGTTGAAGCTTTACGATCAGTTGCGTCGGGTCAAAGTGCGCCATATTGGGACTCTGGATGATGATGAGTTATCAATGAAAATGAGGGCACGTGAACAGGTGTTGTGTATCGTCAATAATCGACGCCATGCTCGCGCTCTGTATGAATCCATCTGTGAGCAAGAGGGCGCATTGCATTTGACTACCCTGATGTATGCTAGACACCGTGGTCAGGTGCTGGCTCAAGTAAGGCAGCGCCTGAAAGACGATCGACCTGTTAGGCTAGTGTCCACCTCGCTAATTGAGGCTGGGGTAGATGTGGACTTCGAGACTGTGTTGCGCGCTGAGGCGGGTCTTGACTCTGTTGCACAGGCGGCAGGACGCTGTAATAGAGAGGGAAAGCGGGATGTTAGCACCAGTGAGACGCTGGTTTTTGCTACTTCCAACGAGGACTGGGCGCCGCCACCGGAGCTTAAACAATTCGCCCAGGTATTTCGTAGCGTGTTGCGCAATCATGATGGTGATTTATTGGCGCCAGAAGCCGTGCGTGCTTACTTCCAGGAGCTGTATTGGCAGCAAGGTAACAACGCGCTGGACTTCCATGATTTTCTTGGCTTGCTGCGGCACAGTAGTCAGGATAGTTTGCCGTTTGAAACACTGGCCGCCAAGTTTCAGATGATTGAGTCTTATATGCTTCCCGTGATTATTCCCTTCGATCCTTATACCAAAGAAGAAGTGTCGGAGGTGATAGAAGCGCTAAATGAACTGGAGTATGCGGGCCATGTTGCGAGGGCTTTACAGGCCTATCTAGTGCAAGTACCAAAAAGTGCATTTGATGCGTTGCGGAGTGCCGGGGCAATTTCGCCAGTGGCTCAAGAGCGTTTCGGGGACCAGTTCATGAAGCTAGAAAATTCCGATTTATATGACGGTCGTTTTGGGTTGCATTGGGACAATCCTGGGTTTATTGCCGCTGAAAAACTTATTTTTTAACAGGAAGAAACATAGAGAAGAGCTATGAGCTATGGAATAAAACTGCGTGTTTGGGGTGAGCGCGCGTTATTCACTCGTCCGGAAATGAAAGTCGAGCGCGTTTCCTACGATGTGATTACACCTTCGGCGGCGAGAGGTATTTTGGAGGCTATTCATTGGAAGCCTGCTATCAACTGGGTGATAGATAGTATTCAGGTTCTGAAGCCAATTTGCTTTGAATCTATTCGCCGCAATGAAGTTGGCGGCAAAATATCGGCATCCACAATTAAGTCAGCAATGACGGCGGGAAGTATTGAGAAGCTCTCCGGTTACTACGTGGATCAAGACCGACAGCAACGAGCCAGTACCTTGCTGCGTAACGTGGCTTATGTCATAACCGCTCATTTTGATGCGACAGACAAGGCCGGGGTAGAAGACAGCGAAGGAAAGCATCTGGATATATTTAATCGTCGAGCCCGCAAGGGGCAGTGTTTTCACACTCCCTATCTCGGTACCCGTGAATTTCCTGCCAGTTTTTCACTGCTGGATGATGAGGATGATGTGCCGGAAGCTGATGCTTCGCTGACTGGAGAGCGCGATTTGGGGTGGATGTTACATGATATAGATTTTGACAACGGCATGAGACCCCTCTTTTTCCGTGCTGTTATGAAGGATGGTCTAATTAAAGTGCCATCGCTGAAAGCAGAGGGAGTAAAAGCATGATTCTTGCAGCTCTCAGCGATTATTACCAGCGCTTGCAGAATGATCCATATTCAGGAATCTCTCCACCGGGTTACAGTCTTGAAAAGATTAGCTATGCCATAGTGATAGACACGGCTGGAAATGTTGCCGATGTGGAGGATATTCGAGATTACAGCGGAAAGAAGCCGGTGCCTAAAGGGCTAATTGTTCCTGCGTCATTTAAGAGACCCGGTACTGGTTCGAATCCTTTCTTTCTTTGGGATAAGACCACGTATGCTCTTGGGGTTGGAAGCCAAGTTGATAGAAATGAGAAAAATTATGTTTCATTCAAGGATAGGCATAAGTCTGAGTTGGCTGAGTCGGGGGATGATGGGTTGAATGCTCTTTTGAAGTTTCTCGACAAATGGCATCCTGATGAACTTACAACCAACGCAAAGCTCAAGGTTCATGCAGAATCAATGGTGGATACTAGTATTGTCTTCCGGTTGGATGGGGATTTATGTTACTTGCATGAGAGACCAAAAGCCAAAGCTCTCTATTCGAAGCTGACGAACTCTAGTGATCAAGGGGGAGAAGGGGTTTGTTTAGTAACGGGTGAAGTTGCATATCTAGTCAGAATTCATCCATCAATAAAAGGTATCTTGGGAACGAAGAATGCTGAGACGTCGATAGTTTCTTTTAATGATGAAGCTTATCTGTCGTACAAGGGAGCTCTGGATAAGTTGAGATCAAAAAACAGAGAAAACAATAGCAGTTCTAATGCTCCTATATCCAAGAAGGTAGCAGAGTCATATGTTGCTGCGTTGAATTTTCTTCTGCGCAGCAAGAGACAAAGAATCTCTGTTGGAGATACAAACGTAGTATTTTGGGCGCAAACGTATAATAGCGATGCTGCACAGGCAGCGGAAGACCTGTTTTTGGAATTTCTTGATCCGAAAGATGAGGAGATGCAGAAAATTGGTAGATTGCGTGATGTCCTGGAAATGATTCGACAGGGGCAGCCACTTTCTAGCCTGAGCGAACAATTAAATGGCGATACAAAAATATTTATTCTGGGCCTGGCTCCGAATGCATCAAGGCTTTCCATTCGTTTCTGGGAAACCGACACCTTGGAATCGTTTGCGGAGCGCTTGGCAGCTCATTTTTATGATTTACAGCTTGAACCGTCGCCGTGGCGGACACCCCCTGCGCTCTGGAAGTTGCTCCTGAGCACTGCCCCTAATCGAGATGGCAAAGCCAAGAGCGAAGATGTGCCGCCTCAGCTGGCGGGCGAGCTAGCTCGTGCGATCCTGACTGGTCAGCGTTACCCTTACAACCTGCTTAGTATTCTTATCATGCGTATGCGTGCCGACGGCGATGAACGTGCTTTTGGTCCTCGTGCGGCCCTGATTAAAGCTATCCTGGAACGCGCTAGGCGCCTAGGTCAAAAAGCAAGCGATAAAGGAGAAATCCCTGTGAGCCTCGATACAAATAATACCAACCCCGGCTATTTGCTGGGCCGCCTGTTTGCCGTGTTGGAGAATGTCCAGCGCAAGGCTTTAGGTGAAGAAATCAATTCAACCATACGCGATCGCTTCTATGGGGCGGCATCCGCTACGCCTGCGAGTGTCTTTCCTATGCTGGTGCGTAATGCCCAGAATCATCTAGGTCGCTTGCGCAAGGGTAAACCTGGCATTGCCGTGAATTTGGAAAAGGAGATAGCTGAAATCCTTGATTCTCTAGGGGTCTCCTTTCCTAAAAGTATGGGGCTAGAAGCGCAAGGGCGTTTTGCAATCGGCTATTACCACCAATCCAAGACTCGTTATACAGCTAAGAACGTGCAGAGTGAAAACGGCGACACTAATGAAAAAGGAGACAGCGAATGAGTGCCATTGCCAATCGTTATGAATTTGTGTACCTGTTTGACGTAACCAATGGTAACCCTAACGGAGACCCGGATGCCGGAAATTTACCGCGTCTTGATCCCGAAACCAATTGTGGTTTGGTGACTGATGTATCGCTGAAACGCAAGATTCGCAATTATGTTTCCCTGGAGAAGGGCGGGGCGGCGGGTCATGCGATTTATATGCAGGAGAAAGCTGTCTTAAATAATCAGCACAAACTAGCGTACGAGGCTAAAGGTTTGAAGCCGGAATCAAAAAAATTGCCGAGAGATATTGGTAATGCCCAAGCGCTGACCCAATGGATGTGTGACAACTTCTTCGATATCCGGACTTTTGGTGCTGTGATGACGACGGAAGTAAACGCTGGGCAGGTGCGTGGACCTGTGCAAATAGCTTTCGCCAGTTCTGTTGAGCCGGTGGTTCCTCTTGAGGTGTCCATTACTCGTATGGCGGTCACTAATGAGAAAGACGTGGAGAAAGAGCGAACTATGGGGCGTAAACATATTCTGCCCTATGGTCTTTATCGGGCGCATGGCTTTATTTCTGCGAAACTGGCAGAGAAAACAGGGTTTTCAGATGATGATCTCGATCTTCTATGGCGTGCTTTGACAAATATGTTTGAGCACGATAGATCCGCCGCACGAGGTGAGATGGCTGCACGTAAGCTCGTTGTCTTTAAGCACGGTGATGCTCTCGGTAATGCGCCCGCGCACACCCTATTTGAAAGGGTGAATATCGAGCGCGTAGACGGATCTTCGGATGCGCCGGCAAGAAGCTACGCGGACTATAAGGTGTCAGTGGATGAGGATGCGAAACCTGAAGGTGTCGAAATCATTGTGAAGTTCTAGGGTTGGCTGGGTCAGAGCCTGGTTTTTAGTCAGGCTTGAAACCAGGATAAGGTATGGATGATGATCTCCTTGCAATATCAGCTTTGCAGCATTACGCCTACTGCCCGCGTCAGTTCGCGCTGATCCATATAGAGCAGGCGTGGGAGGAAAACTACTTCACAGCTGACGGGCGGCGATTGCACGAGCGAGTCGACAGCGCATTCGCGGAGCAACGTAAAGGTGTGCGTTATGAACGCTCCATTATGCTGCTATCGCAGCGCTACCGGTTGAGCGGAAAAATGGACCTCCTAGAGGTGCATGAGGGGGCTCCATCTCGTTACTTTCCGGTGGAGTATAAACGAGGAAAACCCAAAATAGAGTCATGGGATCGAGTCCAACTGTGTGCTCAAGCTCTGTGCATTGAAGAGATGCGCAGGGTTTCGGTTAATGAGGGGGCTATCTGGTATTGGCAGGAGCGTCGTCGTGAAGCGGTTGTGATTGATGACGCGCTACGAAAATTGACTATAGAAGTTATTGATAGTGCCATTGCGCTCAGGGAGTCGGGAAAAACACCTGCTCCGATTCAGAATAATATGCGCTGCCGAGCTTGCTCATTGAAAGACATTTGCCAGCCAGATCGCTTTCGAAGTGATCGTTCTTCCCGTTATGTTGAGAGGATTTTCTTGGATGAAGAAGCTTCTTAACACGCTCTACATTACCCGCCAGGAAAGTTACCTCCATAAGGAGCGGGAAACCATCGTTATTAAACAGGGAGATGAGAAGCTGGCTCAATTTCCTTCCCTGTCAATTGGTGGGATTCTTTGTTTTGGTCGAGTGTCGCTATCGCCATTTTTGATGGGTTACTGCGCAGAGAGGGGGATTGGTATTGCCTTTTATACGGAGTATGGCAGGTTTCTCGCACGAGTTCAGGGGAGGCAAACAGGGAATGTATTGCTTCGGCGAACCCAGTATCGATGGGCTGACGATGCAGCTAGGTCAAACTCTATAGCGCGACTTCTGGTGGCTGCAAAGGTTGCAAATAGCCGTTCTGTGTTGCTTAGAGAGTTGAGAAATCATGGCCATAGTGACGCGATTAAGAGGGTTGCAGAGCAGCTTTCTGTGAGTCTTCGTCGAGTAAAGCATGCCTCTAGCGTTGAAGAGTCTATGGGAATGGAGGGTGATGCTTCAAGTAGATATTTTTCGGTATTTAATGATCTATTAAAAGGCAGTGGCTTTGCGTTTGGCGGTCGAGTTCGACGTCCACCAACGGATGCGGTCAACGCGCTTTTGTCATTTGTCTACTCCTTGATTACTCAGGAATGCATTTCAGCATTATATGGTGTTGGATTGGACCCCTTCGTGGGATTCCTGCACAAAGACAGGCCGGGCAGGGCGAGCCTTGCTTTGGATTTGCTTGAAGAATTCCGGGCTTCTTGGGCGGATCGCTTTGTTCTTACGTTGATAAACCGGCGGCAGATACAGTTAAGCGATTTTGTTACCGAAGCGAGCGGGGCTGTTCGCCTGAAAGAAGATGCTAGAAAACTGCTGTTAACAGCCTATCAGGAGAGAAAGCGGATCGAGATTCAGCATCCTTACCTCGAGGAGTCGGTCCCAATTGGTCTTTTGCCTCATTGTCAGGCGATGTTGCTTGCCAGACACATTCGTGGGGACACTGAATTTTACACGCCGTATTTGGTGAAGTGATGTTAGTGCTGATTACGTATGATGTGAGTGTTATTACCTTGGCTGGACGACGACGGCTAAGAAATATCGCAAAGACATGCTTGGATTATGGCGTTCGCGTGCAGAACTCAGTGTTTGAGTGTGAGGTTGAACCTGCGCAGTTCGTGATACTCAAGAGCAAACTGATGGAATTATTTCATCCAGAGGAGGACAGTTTGCGCTTTTATTTGCTAGGTAAACGTGGAAAGCAGAAAGTCGAGCACGTTGGTGCAAAACCCGTGGATGACCCTCTCAGAACTCCGCTGATATTGTAAGTCTGGCAAGCCGCTAACCCCTGGTTGCCGTGATAACCCATAGAAGTTAGCGGGGCGTTATCTCTTTGATTTAGAAGGATAAGTCTGGACAACTGTCCGTATTCAAGGGAATGTTATATGGACTCGGCGGCGTTTGGCGGAGATGTCCGTATTTATTCTTGTTCTTTAACAACTTAGAGTAGATTGGGTCGCGCCCATCACGGGCGCGTGGATTGAAACATATTCGGTCGCCGCCGAGTCTCCCAGCAGCACCGTCGCGCCCATCACGGGCGCGTGGATTGAAACATCGCCCTGCTGCAGCTATGCGACCGG
>JBJHDG010000005.1:0-21518 GCA_050486425.1 Pseudomonadales bacterium
GAGGACTGCACCGCCGTCTCGGCCCGCGCCCGCCAGTAGTAACGGGTATTGTCCTGTAGCTGCACGCCCTGAAATAACAGCGCTTCATCCACAACAACGCTGGTAGATTCGTCGCCGGCGTCAATCCCACTTCGCTCACCCAGTAGCTGGGTTAATTGCGGATCGGCAAAGAGCTGGAATCGGTAACTCACCACCCGTTCCGCGCTGTGATCACCATTGAATACCTGCAGCACCGGATTACGGCTGAATACTCGCTGCGCATACAGTGGATACTGAACCATGGGCGGGCCAGGCGCAGTCACCGGCTGGGTGGGATCTGTGCCGTTGAGGAATTCTTCCAGGTCGGTATAACCATCACCGTCAAAGTCACCGCTGCCATCACGGCTGGTGTCGCCAAAGTGCTCGATTTCCCAGTCATCGGCCATACCATCGCCGTCCCAGTCCCAATCCGGATTGACCTGGATCCGCACGTCCATGCTGCTGCTCAGCACGCCGTCATGGGCCGTAAAGCGAATGCTGTAATTACCGGCTTGCCCGGCAATGGGAAACCATTGAAATGCCCCCACGCCATTACTTTGCACCTGAAAACTGGCGCCCGGAGGCAACGAGGCCGCACTAAGCTGAAGGTTTCTGCCGCTGGGTGCCGAGGCTTGCACCAGAAAACCGACCTGGCCACCTTCATGGGTCTGTCTGTCGGTAACGGCCACAAAAGCCGGCGGCAGTTGCAGGTCGGGCGCATCACCAAAGGCCAGGCGGTACTGGCCATTGCCGCCCTGATCAAAGACATTCACAAAATAATTGGTATCAACATGATTGGCCGCCCGCTCCTGGGACAACCAAACATTCTGGCTTCGCAGCACCTTGCCATCAGCACGGACAACGGAATTGATGCCACGGGTACCTTCGTACGGATCCGGTAGTTTTGCGTAGAAAAAACCACTGCTGACGGGCAGGCTGAGATCTCTGAGTTGCAAGTTGCCTTGGCTGCCTGCCGCCGTGAACTGGGCAGAAGTACTCAGATCCTCAACGCTGGCGCAGTGATTGCACCCGGCCAGCACCATGCCCGTGGGTTCGGATTCAAAGAGCCTCAGCTCACCACCACTATGTGCAAGAAAATCCAGCACATTGTCCCGTCCTGGCAGATCCACCAGCACATTACCGACGAGAAAGTGCGTGTTAACTGCTTCCATCAAGGAAGTCAGAGCGCCGCCAAGTTCGTCGGCGTGGGTAAAGCTGGCGCTGAAACTAACAAACTCTCCAGACAATGTGCTCTGCATGGTCCAGCGACCCGCACTCACGCCTAGCCCGGCGATATCGCCAAAATTCAGCAGCAGCGAAGGTGCTGCAGGACTGTCATTGACGTAGCTACTGATGATCTGAAAGCCGATTGCCAGCCCCTGTTGGTTTTCGACAATTCTCGGCTGTGCGGAATCGATGGTGACATTACGAGCCACCCCGGAGCCATTGTTGGCAACCCGAACACCCAGGGTGTAAGGGATCGGCGGCTCGATCTCTGGCGTAAAGGGGTTATTACCTCTGACGTGTCGCGTAAGGAAATAATCCAGGGTGAGCCTTGGCTGCGGGCGTACCACAATTGAATCCGGTGCCACCTCAACGCGCTGGGACTGGCCACCATAGGTATAACTCAGCGTTGCGCCCACCAGATAGAGCCGACCTTCCGCCCGATCACCTGCCGCATTGGCACTGGGAATGATCAGCCAAGTCACTTCCGCCACGTTATTTGGCGCAATAACGCCGTTACCACTGACATCAGCGATATTTCGCATATCATCAATGCGGATAAAAAAGGCTGCGCTGGTGTCGTTGGGGTTGGAGGTGGCTGCTACGGCTTCACCGTTGGCATCCTCAAAAAAGACTTCAACCTGCACCTGCTCCAGCGCCAGGCTATCCAGCGCATTGGAAATACGCATTCTGGCTTCAAAAGCCTGGCGCTCAAGTGCCACTTCCTGCTGAATCTCGATCACCACCTCAGCGCAGATCACATCGCTGGCCAGCGCGGACACTGGAAAAAGTGCCGCAAATAGCGGCGCACTCAGGCTGCACAACAAGCGTACGAGCCTGAATCCTGGTTGCGGTCTATACATGCAGCAACACCCTTTATGTGTTGATCAGAACCAAAGACACCTGGCCACGCCGAGGCGTGGCCAGGTTCGCCGGAATTCAAGTGATAGGAAGGTTCGTTACTGTTCTCAGTATATTCTTAGGGGCTGATTATTATTTTTCGTGCGGGCTTGGCTGGGTGAGGTCTCGATACACTGGACGCAAACATCAAGCAAAAGAAGCCGGCAACAAGACGCGATTTATACCGGCCAGCAAAAATCTGTCAACCCAAATAGGCAAATTGGCTTCAACATACTCAGTATTTGCAAAAATCCATTTCGATGTAATCGACACAACATTGATCAGATCTACTGCATTCTAATGCCAAGCCTGGGATCTGCCGAAAAAAACCGCTGGGTATTACTGAGCTGGGTCTGCGAAGTAAGTACACGAAAAATAACGTATTCCGCGTAGTATTCGTCCACCAACTCATGCTGTGGATCCACCAGCACCCAGCGTCGACCGTTATGACTCTCTGACCAGTTGTGGTAGGCGTGTGGATTCAGACGCGCACTCTCCCCCGCAATACGGAAGCCGGCCAGGTTGCGGGTTGGGATGCCCAGCGCCCGGCTCAATGCTGCATAGAGGCTCATATACTCGGTGCAATCACCTTGGCGCTGGGTCAGGGCATAAACCGCTCCGCGATCTTCGCTGATGTACCCAACATCGGTAACATGCTTGGAAACCCAACGAGACAGTCCCACGATGCGCTGATCGGCTCCTGTCGCAAGCTGTGCCTTTAGGGCTTCAGCCTGGGCTTGTATCAGGGGATGCTCCACCTGGACATTGGGCTCCGACAACAAGAACTCGTTTTTGGTGTTGCTTGCCAGGGCCTGCGCGATGGGAGGGGCATAGGCCATTAGCTCGGCATCCACTATCAGGATCCTGGTGGCGAATGGTGCCAGCGCACTGATGCCCAGTCGCAGGCTGCGGTTGCCAAAGCGATCTTCGATCACCTCAGTGGGTTGATTGGTGCGCAGGCTGATCAGCTCCTGCCGGCCTGGGATATGCGCAGGCGCGAAAAAAATGAATTCTGCATCCTCGATCAGCTCACCGGTTTGATTGATAATCTCAAAACTGTACCTGATGCCGAGCTGATGCAGGCTGACGGCTTCGTCGCTGCGCTGTGACCACCAATAGGCAACTAGGGCCAGCACCATCACGCCGGCAATAACACCTAAGATAACGGCCGGTTTTAGTACCGTAGATCGCATCGTTGCGCCCTGCCCTTGCGTGCTGCCGCTGCCATGGACGGATGCAGTTGCGCATAATCCACATAAGCCTGCTCGCCCCCGGTAACCAGATATGTCCACCAGGGCAGTGGATGGATCGCACCGAGCTGGGCATAGGCGTCTTCGCTACCGAGCAACAACTGTGTACCAAATTGACTCAGGTCTGTGTCTCCCGGTGCTGCCAGCGTTACCACCAATGCCGCAAGATCAATGTCGGCGCCCTCAGCTGATTGAAAGTCCCTAAGGGGGATCACCTGCGCCCTGCCACCACTGGCGGCGGCCAGGGCATTGGCAGCGCTGAGTTGGTGCCATTGATCCATCACCGGATGGCGAATAACGGGATGGTACGCCGCATAAGCCCGCACACCCCCAACAAGAATGCGCACGGGATGCGCATCCGTATGGATGCCTTGTTGCCGCAGCCGATAACAGATTCGACCCCGTTCGGCCATGTCCAATCCATCGTCTACCAACAGCAGGCGCTTGCCCCTCAGCCAACGTCGCTGGGCAATATCGGCCTCCACCAGCTTAACGGCATCAGGTATCAGCGAGCTGCTGGCATCGGGGATTCTGGATAGGTCGATGATCTGATCAATGGTCGTTAGGCCAAGCTGATCCGGATGAATCAGGCAGCTGTAATCTGTGGGAGGTGCTGGTAGATAGCCATCATTTATATCTGCTACCGAGGAATCTGTGGGTAGGCTGCAGGCTTCTGGCGTGTCGGCATGCCCATAAAGACTTACCAGCAGGACAGCCAGGCCGGCAAAAATAGACTTGATCAAGAAAACCCCTGGCCTGCCGCGTCAAGAAAAGGGCGCCAGTGAACCAGACTGCCCCCTGATATGGCAAGTCGCTAAATTCGAGCTTGGTGCTTTGGCACCAAGTATTTTGTGGTAAAGGTATCCGAGGTGGAACAGCATAGGCATAGCCGATCGGGGGAGAGGCAATGACACCAACTGAACGCGAAGCGCTGCGGCGCAGATACCTGGCCGAACGGGATAAACGCCTGCGGCCTGATGGCAATGCCCAATACATCCGGCTGCAGGACCAGTTTGCGCACTATCTGACAGACCCTTATACCCCGCTCCAGCTACGCCCACCAGTCACGGAACATGTGCAGTTTGCCTTTATTGGCGCCGGGTTTGCCGGGCTGGTGACCGGGGCTCGTCTGCGCGAAGCCGGTTTCAGTGATGTTCGCCTTATTGATAAGGGTGGCGATGTGGGTGGTACCTGGTATTGGAACCGCTATCCGGGTGCCCAATGCGATACCGCTTCCCTGGTGTATATGCCTCTACTGGAAGAGACGGGCTATATGCCCACCGAGAAGTACGCCCATGCGCCGGAGATTCTGGCCCACTGCCGACGTATCGCGCGCCACTATGGCCTCTATGACAACGCCCTGTTGCATACTCAGGTAACAGGTCTGTGTTGGGATGAAACCCGGCAACACTGGCTGATTTACACCGATCGCGGCGATGCCTTTAGCGCGCAATTCGTCGGCATAGGCACCGGGCCACTGCATGTCCCCAAGCTGCCGGGTATAGCGGGCATCGAGCGCTTTCAGGGGCACAGTTTTCATACCAGCCGCTGGGACTATGACTACACCGGCGGCGATCCTGCCGGCGCCCCGCTGCACAAGCTCGCCGATAAACGCGTGGCCATTATCGGCACCGGCGCCACCGCCGTGCAATGTGTGCCACACTTGGCGCAAAGCTGTGGGCATCTGTATGTGTTCCAGCGCACGCCCTCCTCCGTCGATGTGCGCAACAACGCCCCCCTGGATCCGGCTTGGTTCGCCAGCATCGCCACGCCGGGTTGGCAGCAGCGCTGGCTGGATAACTTCACCGCCAATCAAACCCTTGGCAATGCCAAGGAGGACTTGGTCATGGACGGCTGGACCGATCTGTCGCGGCGGATCAGCGCCCGCCTGGCCGCACTGCCGGCAGATCAGCGCACCGCGGCGGCCATGCTGCAGGCCTATGAGGATTCTGATTTCGAAAAGATGGCGGAGATTCGCGCCCGTGTTGATGCACTGGTACAGGATCCAGCGGTTGCCGAAAAATTAAAGGCCTGGTACTTCCAGCTCTGCAAGCGCCCTTGTTTTCATGACGAATACTTACAAGCTTTCAATCGACCCAACCTGACGCTGGTGGATACCGATGGCAAGGGCGTGGAGGCCATCACCGAGGATGCGGTGGTGGCGGCGGGTCAACATTATCCTGTGGACTGCATCATCTATGCCTCCGGCTTCGAGGTAGGCACACCCTTTACCGCGCAAACCGGTTATGACGTCCAGGGCCGGCAAGGCCAGCGCCTGTCGAGCTACTGGGAACAGGGCATGCGCACCTTGCATGGCACCCATGTCCATGGCTTTCCGAACCTGTTTATCGTCCAGGCAGTTCAAGGTGCCAACCTGATCTCCAACGTGCCGCACAACCTCACCGAAGCCGGCAAAACCATTGCTGCCATCGTGCGCCATGCCCGCGACTGCGGCGCCCGCACCGTCGAAGTGAGTGCCGAGGCGGAACAAGCCTGGATTGAAATGCTGCAACGGGCACCGGCACGATTACTCGGCAACGCCGATTGCACACCAGGTTATTACAACAACGAAGGCCAACCCAACAATGCCCATGCTTGGTCTTTTCGTGGCTATCCGGCCGGCGCCAGCGCTTATTTCAAGTATCTACGAGCTTGGCGGGAACAAGGTGAATTTGCCGGGCTGACCTTTATATAATCAGCACAAGATTCGACCAAGCTATACCAACGCCTGCGCTGAAACCAATAGGCCATTATTATCAGCATACAGGTATTCACCCGGCACAAATTCAACCCCGCCAAAGCGCAACACCAGGCCCTGCTCGCCCTGCCCTTTCTTGATACTCTTCATGGGATGTGGCGCCAAGGCCTGCACGCCCAAATCGATTTGCGCCAGTTCATCCACATCCCGCACGCAACCATAGATGACAATGCCAGCCCAGCCGTTACTGGACGCCGCATTGGCCAGGTTGTCACCCAACATGCCACAACGCAGCGAGCCACCCGCATCCACCACCAGCACCTTACCGGCACCCGGGGTTTTGACGACATCTGCGATCAGCGAGTTGTCCTCGAAGCATTTGATGGTCTCAATGCGGCCAGCAAAGGCTTCACGACCACCAAAGTTGCTGAGCATGGGTTCCAGTACCCGCACCAGCTCCGGGTGCGCATCACAGAGTTCAGGTAATACGATGGCTGTCATGCCGACTCCTGTTTGCAGGTTGGGTTAATGCTCAAATGACCAGCAGATCCATAAATTCATGGACCGGCGTGGCTTCCAGACGCGCCGCATTACCACAGAGCGCCATAATGGCTTCCACGCGTCGAGCCGGGAAACGGGTGGCCAGATTGCTGGCGAACTTGTGGGTGAGTACCGGCAGGCCTTCTTCCCGCCGGCGGCGGTGACCGATGGGATATTCCACCTCCACTTTTTCCGTGGCGGTACCGTCCTTGAAGAAGATTTGCACGGCGTTGGCAATGGAGCGCTTCTCCGGGTCGTGATATTCCTGGCTGTATCTGTTGTCTTCTGTCACCTGCATCAGATTGCGCAGCTGATCGATACGGGGGTCGGCGGCCGCTTCATCTTCATAATCCTCCGCCCGTAAACTGCCCTTGAGCAGTCCCACCGCCGTCATGTACTGCAAGCAATGATCCCGGTCCGCCGGATTATTCAGTGGGCCGGTTTTGCTGATGATACGAATGGCGGATTCATGGGTGCTGAGCGCAATGCGATCAATCTGGTCCAGGCGTCCGATGATTTGTGGATGCAGTTTTACGGCTGCCTCCACTGCGGTCTGGGCATGGAACTCCGCCGGGTAGGAGAGTTTGAACAGCACATTTTCCATCACATAGCTGCCGTAAGGTCGCTGCATCTGAAAACGCTGCCCTTTGAAGCTCACATCATAAAAGCCCCAGGTTTTTGCCGAGAGCGCGCCGGGATAGCCCATCTCACCTTTGAGCACCAGCATGGCCAGGCGCACAGCACGGCTGGTGGCGTCACCAGCGGCCCAGGATTTGCGTGGCCCGGCATTGGGCGCGTGCCTGTAGGTGCGCAGTGCACTGCCATCCACCCAGGCATGAGACAGCGCATCAATCACCTGCTGACGATTGCCGCCCAGCAGTTTGGTGATGACCGCGGTGGACGCCACCCGTACCAGCAGGACGTGATCCAGCCCCACCCGGTTGAAGCTGTTTTCCAGCGCCAGGCATCCCTGGATTTCATGGGCTTTGATCATGGCAGTGAGCACATCGCTCATGAGCAATGGCGTCTTGCCCTGAGCGACACGGGTGCGGGAGAGATAATCCGCCACCGCCAGAATGCCGCCCAGATTATCGGAAGGATGACCCCACTCCGCGGCCAGCCAGGTGTCGTTGAAGTCCAGCCAACGAATGATGCAACCGATATCCCAGGCGGCCTTAACCGGATCCAGCTCGAACTGGGTGCCCGGTACACGTGCGCCATGCGGTATGATGGTGCCGGGCACAATGGGACCCAGATGTTTGGTGCACTCGGGAAAGCGCAGTGCGAGCAGGCCGCAGCCCAGGGTATCCATCAAGCAGTGACGGGCCGTGGTCAGGGCTTCGCTGCTGGTGACCTGGTAATCCATAACATAATCGGCAATAGCCACCAATTCCGGATCCGGCGCCGGCCGCACACTGGATTCCACCAGATTACTCATCGACTACTCCTTCAAAATACAGCAGTTGGAAAGATTGGGTTGTGCCCCGATTTTCGTGACCAGGTTTCAGCCGCGTGTGCTGAGCGCCGGCACGGGGCGTGGTGGCGGCCCGATATAGTCCGCGCTGGGGCGGATAATACGATTGTTGCTGCGCTGCTCCATCACATGCGCAGCCCACCCGGTGACCCGGGAACATACAAAGATCGGCGTGAACAGCTTGGTGGGAATGCCCATCAGATGGTAGGCCGATGCATGATAAAAATCCGCATTGGCGAACAGCTGCTTCTCATCCCAGAGCAGCTTTTCGATGGCCGCAGAGACTTCATACAAACGCCAGTCATTGGCCGCTGCGGCGAGTTTCTGCGACCAGGCTTTGATAATGCCATTGCGTGGATCCGAGGTGCGGTAGATGGCATGACCAAAACCCATGATTTTTTCCTTGCGCGCCAGCATTTCGCCCACAGCACTGGTGGCGGCTGCGGGGCTGTCGAACTGCTCGATCAGCGCCATGGCAGCCTCATTGGCGCCTCCGTGCAGCGGGCCGCGCAGCGAACCGATGGCGGCGGTGACACAGGAATGCATATCCGACAGGGTGGAGGCACAAACCCTGGCGGTAAAGGTGGACGCGTTGAATTCATGCTCGGCATAGAGGATCAGCGAGCAGTTCAGTACCTGTTGATGCAGTGGGTCCGGTGTGCGGCCCAGCAAGGTGCTGAGAAAATGCCCGGCCACGCTGTCGTCGCCGGCACAGGGATCAATGCGCACGCCCTCGTGGCTGATTTTGTACCAGTAATTGAGCATGCCCGGCAGGGTGGCCAGCAGGCGATCGGCACAGTACTGCTGCTGGGTAAAATCCTGCTCCGGCTCCAAATTCCCCAACATGGAGCAGCCGGTGCGCAACACGTCCATGGGATGGGCCTGGGCGGGGATCAGCTCCAGCACCTGACAGAGTGCCGGCGGTAATGTCCGCAGCCCCTGCAAGCGGGTTTTGTAGGCAGCCAGTTCCTGGGCATTGGGCAGTTCGCCGTAAAGAATCAGCCAGGCCACTTCTTCAAAGGCCAGCTCGGCCAGCTCATGGATGTCGTAACCCCGATAGGTCAGGCCAGTGCCACTGACCCCCACGGTGCACAGCGCCGTTTGGCCGGCGCTCTGGCCCCGCAATCCGGCACCCCCCAATGCTTTCTCCACCATTGACGCTCCCCTTTTCTCTGTAGGTTCCGGCTGCTACTGTACCGCGCCCCGACCACCTGGCTTGCGCCCCGGGGCGCGGGTCGCCAGAAGCGCCCATCATACCGTGCCCCTGACCCAGATATGATCAAGATCCCGCTGCAATATCAGCCTGACAGCACCCAATGCTTGGCACGCCTGCTGGATCTGCCACGGCCGGTGCTGCTGCACAGTGCGGATCGCACCAGCCAGGATGCCCGCTACGACATTCTCAGCGCAGACCCTCGGCACTGGCTCAGCAGTGATGGCCAGTGTCTGTATCTCGATGGTGAGCCCCAGGCGGGGCCGGTACTACGGGCCTTGGCGCGTTTGGTACCGGCCGAGGGCGACCCCGGGCCCCACTTTCAGACAGGCTTTATTGGTTATCTGGGGTATGGCCTGCTGCATCAGGTACGCCGGTTAGGCCCGTCACCCGCTGATCCCACGGCCCTGCCCCTGTTGCAGGGCGGCCTCTACGCCTGGTCGCTGGTCACGGATCATCAGCAGCAAACCACCCAGCTTTTTGCCGATGCAAGCCTGGCGCAGGCCTATGTGGAAGCGCTGCGGCAGCGCTTTACCGCCAGTACCCCCACAGCGCAGCAGAACTTACAGCTCCAGCTTGCAGGGCCCTTTACCGCCACACCCGAGAGCCACTATCGGCAGGCCTTTGCCCGTATTCAGCAGTATTTGCGAGCCGGCGACTGCTATCAGGTCAATCTGGCCCGGCATTTCAGTGCCCCCGTGCAGCCGCACAGCCCATGGGCGTCCTGGCAGCTCTATCAACAACTGGTGCAGGTGCAGCCCGGCGCCTTTGCCGCTTACCTGGACACCCCCCAGGGCGTGATCCAGAGTTTTTCCCCGGAGCGCCTGTTACGCGTGGCGCACGACCAGGGCCAACGACGGGCCCTGACCGCGCCCATCAAGGGAACCGCCGCCCGGGATGCAGATCCAGCGCTGGACCGCTCGGCGGCCCTGGCACTCCAGGCCAGCGGCAAGAACCAGGCGGAAAACCTGATGATTGTGGATCTATTGCGCAATGATCTGGGGCAGGTGTGTGAACCCGGCAGCATACGGGTGGACAGGCTGTTTGAGCTGGTCAGCCTACGTAATGTGCATCATCTGGTGAGTACTATCAGCGGCCGTCCGCGGCCGGCGGTGGACGCGCTGGCCTGTCTGGAGGCGCTGTTTCCCGGTGGCTCCATTACCGGCGCCCCCAAGCATCGGGCCATGCAAATCATCGACGAACTGGAACCTGTGGGCCGCTCCGTGTATTGCGGCGCCATTGGTTATCTGGATCGCACTGGCCTGCTGGATATGAACATCGCGATTCGCAGCCTGGTACTGGCACCGGACCGCATCCACCTCTGGGGCGGCGGCGCCATTGTTGCGGAATCGGAACTGCAAGCCGAGTTGGCGGAAATCAATGCCAAGATCGGCCGTCTGCTTCAGGCCGTGGCCGCCAGCAGCAATGCCTGCAACTGGGCGTAGTCTTCGGCGGCCTTGAAGCCCGGATACTGGCTGCGGACATTGGCCGGCGCCTTGTAGAAAAAGCCCTGATCCGCCTGCTCCAGCATGGGGATGTCGTTGAAGGAATCCCCGGCTGCCAGCACCCGGTAATTCAGATTCTGGAAGGCTTTTACCGAGTGGCGCTTGGGGTCGGTCTGCCGCAACTGGTAGCCACGAATCCGACCCTCCACCACTTGCAGTTTATGGCACAGCAGCAACGGCGAACCCAGCTTGCGCATCAGGGGCGCCGCAAACTCGTAGAAGGTGTCGGAAATAATGGCCACCTGGAAGTGCTGCCGCGCCCACTGCAGAAACTCGGCAGCGCCCGCCAGGGGCTCCAGGGTATCAATCACGCTATGGATGGTGGCCAGGTCGATATCATGCTCGTCCAGAATGCCCAGCCGCATCTGCATCAGATCGTCGTACACAGGAATATCCCGGGTGGTCTTGCGCAAACCTTCGATCCCGGTGCGCTCGGCGACGCCGATCCAAATCTCGGGAATCAGTACACCTTCCAGATCCAAGCAGAGAATATCCACGGCAGCTCCTGTTGCAGACGGCATCGATCGGGCGCCGCATACTAAAGCAATCCAGGCCCACTGATCCACACCGGCTTCTAAGCATATGCACAGCCGGACTTTGCCCGGACCGACAGCCTTGATAACCTTGCCGGCCCCAAGCCAGTTGCAGACCCAACCCCATGGCCACATCCAACACAGAGCCCGCCCAGGACCTGTCACCCCAGGCGTTGTTAGCCCAGGCATTTGCCGCTTTCCCGCCGGACCGTATCGCCCTCTCCTTCAGTGGCGCGGAAGATGTGGTGCTGATTGATATGGCAGTGCAACTGGTGGATGAGCTACAGGTGTTCTGCCTGGATACCGGGCGCCTGCATCCGGAGACCTACCGCTTTATCGAACGCGTGCGGGAGCACTATGGGGTGGATATCCAGATGCTGCTGCCGGATGCCGCCGAAGTGGGGGAGCTGGTACGCAACAAAGGTCTGTTCAGCTTTTATCGGGATGGCCACCAGGAATGTTGCGCCATCCGCAAAATCCAACCCTTGCGCAAGTTTCTGACTGGGGTGGATGCCTGGATCACGGGCCAGCGCCGTGATCAGAGCGTAACCCGCACCGATGTGCCCCAGCAGCAACAGGATCTGGCATTTGGCAGCGAGGCGCGCCCACTGACCAAATTCAATCCACTGGCCGGCTGGAGTTCTGCGCAGGTCTGGCACTATATCCGCGCCCAGCAGGTGCCCTATAACGAACTGCACGACCGCGGTTTTGTCAGCATCGGCTGCGAACCCTGTACCCGCGCCATTGCCCCCCACGAACATGAGCGGGCCGGACGCTGGTGGTGGGAGGAAGCCACCCACAAGGAATGCGGCCTGCATGTGCAAAACCAGGACGATGCGGTACAAACGGTGAAGATCAGCCCATGAAAATTACCTTTGTGAAAAAAATTCTTGCCAGTGGCGAGCCCTGCGCCAAATGTGCCGACGTGGAAGCGCGCCTGCAGAGCGGCGGGCATCTGGCGGCGATTCAGGAAACCCTGGTGGCTGATGAACGTGATCCCCAGTCAGCGGGCATGCAACTGGCAGCGCGCCTGCAAGTGGATCGGGCACCTTTCTTCCTGGTACAGCACCCCGATGGGCGGGAGCAGGTTTATACCGTGTACTTCAAGTTCTTAAAGGAAGTGCTGCAGGGTCAAAGCAAGGGCAGCGACGAAGCCAAGGAAATTCTGCGCGATAATCCGGATCTGGATTTTATTTGAAACCGGCCCGGCGTCGGTGCTAGCGCACCGGCAACTGCATGCCATTGAACATGGCTTCCCGCTCCGCCCGGTTGGGACAGGCAAACGCGGCTTCGACCAGCTCGCGCTTCAGATGAGGCGCAAACAGCTCGATAAAATCGAACATGAAACGGCGCAAAAAAGTGCCCTTGCGACAGCCGATATGGGTGATGCTGGGTTCGAACAGATGGCTGGCATCGATCAGCGCCAGATCACTGTCCACCCGAGCATCATATGACATGGCGGCTACAATACCGATGCCAAAACCCAGCCGCACATAGGCCTTGATCACATCCGTATCCGTGGCGGTAAACACCACATTGGGTTCCAGCCCTTCGCGCTGAAATGCCTCGTCCAGTTTTGATCGGCCGGTAAAACCGAAGACATAGGTGACGATGGGTTCAGCGGCCACTTCGGCCAGGGTCAACGGACCCTGCTCGGCACGCCGTGCCAACGGATGCTCCCTCGGCACCACGATGGCCCGATTCCAACTGTAACAGGGCATCATTATCAGGTCGGTAAACAGCTCCATGCCTTCGGTGGCAATGGCGAAGTCCACCATGCCGGTGGCTGCCATCTCTGCGATCTGTGTCGGCGTACCCTGGTTCATGTGCAAACGCACATCCGGGTATTCCTGCCGAAAGGCTGCAATCACCGGTGGCAACGCATAGCGGGCCTGGGTGTGCGTGGTGGCAATGCTGAGGCTGCCCTGACGTTCATTGCTGAATTCCTGGGCGGCACGTTTGATGCTGTCGACCTTACGCAGAATTTCGCCGGCAACCTGAATAATCACTTCGCCAGCCGGTGTGATGCGGGTGAGATGCTTGCCGCTGCGGGAGAAAATCTCCACCCCCAGCTCATCTTCCAGCAATCGGATCTGTTTGCTGATCCCGGGCTGGGAGGTGTAGAGGCTGGCCGCAGTGGCGGACACATTCAGGTCATGGTGCGCGACTTCCCAGATATACCTTAGCTGCTGCAATTTCATTGTGGTTTTATGCTCCAGCGTTGATCCGAGTCCCCTGCCCCATCAAGCCGCTTGGTTACGCGGATATAACTGGACCGCATCACCTAAGCCGCAATACCTAAGCACAGATCCAGCGGGGACAGCAATAGGCCAACGGGGTTAAAGCTGGGGCCAAACATCCCGCTCAGGCATCCAGATCGGGAATCAGGTCGCTTTCCAGGCGAGTGATCATGTCCTTGAGTTTGAGCTTGCGTTTCTTCAGGCGCTGGATTTGCATCAAATCCGGGTGCTGCTGGCCGATAAGCAGATTGATCACATCATCCAGGTCACGATGTTCGGTGCGCAGCTGATCCAGCCATTCTGCTTTTTGTTCCGGCGTCATGCCTGTCCACTTTGGGTGAAATATGCTGGCATCATAAGGGCTCGGCTGGCCGACGGCGAGACAAGCTTGGCGCCGGCTGGTCAAATTGAGCATTGTCGCTGGATTGGAATGCGGAGAGTGCTGTGCCCCTGCTGATTTTGACACTTGTTGCCCTGGCCCTGGTGTACCTGGCCCGGCAGCGTATCCGGCGCCAAGTACAGCGCATCTGGCAGGATCTCTCACCCACCCAGCTCTGGTTGGGCGGTGCCCTGGCCCTGGTGCTGGGGCTGGCCCTGGCAGTGATGACCTCAGGTCGAGTCCTGCTCTTGGTGCTGCCTCTGTTGCTGCTGACGCCACTGGTATTTCAGCCCGCCCGCCGCCGCCCGCTCCCGGGCAAAGCGCAGGTGGTGGAGACACCCTGGCTACGGGCTGAACTGGGCCTGGGCCAGCAGCCCATGGATGCAACGCTGCGCCAGGGCGCTTTGCAGGGACGGCGCCTGAGCAGCCTGGGACTGGCGGAGCTGGTGTGGTTACAGCAGCAAATCGATGATGCAGCTTCCCAGCATCTGCTGGGACGGTTCCTGCAGCAGGAGTTTCCGGGTTGGGATACACGCTTGGCCGCAGCAGCCAAGGATGCCACCCAATTGCAGATGAGTCCGGCGCAGGCCCGGGAGATCCTGGGCGTGGCGCCCAACGCCAGCCGCGCCCAAATCATTGCGGCACACAAGGGCCTGCAACAGCGACTACCCCGGCAGCGGGATCAGGGCGCAGCCTATCTGGGCATATTGCTGGATAAAGCCCGGGCGGTGCTGCTGGATGCCCACTCCGGACAACCCCGCTAGCGCTACATCAAGCGCCGGGCCTCGGCTTCCAGGGCCAGGTAGCGTTTAACCCAATTATTGAGCAGCTGGAATTCATCTTCCGCGATCTCGAAGGCGCGGCTGATCTCGGTGAGCAGGCACTCTTCTTCGATCTCGAAGGCACCATCCACATAGGACAGGCGCAGCAGGTTCAGCAGCGCGATCACCCGTACCTTATGGGTATCGAAAATGGCACCAATGCCATCCAGTTCCTGATACTCAACGCGGGTTTCCGGCGCCAGATGCATCTCGCTTTTCAGCTCCTGCATCATGCGCTCTTCATTGGGATCCAGCAGACCATCAGAGACGATGACGTTGTAGGCCAGACCCAACAGGGTTTCACGCTGGGTCTGGGATAATGCGGATAACCACATAGAGCGGCCTTAACCTACCAGCATGGGCCAGACGGTGGTGGCCAGGCTGCTCAGCATCACCAGTGCAGAAAACCAACCCCAAGCGATGAAAATCTTCATGACCAGGCTTTGCTCAAAGAAATCTTCGATCAGATGCCACATGGGCTTACTCCATCCAATGCAGTCAGAACACGTCGGGGCGCAAGATTAGCAAAACCGGCGACCCTTGACACTAAAGACACTAAATCAGCACCGCTTCCAGATCATGTTCATCCGCCGCCGTAACCTCCACCCGGTAGCGCTGCCCCACCTTGAGCAGGGCTGCTGCCGAGCCTGGGAGGTGTACCTGGCCGTCGATCTCAGGCGCATCGAATCTACTGCGGCCAATGGCGCCGTCCGCTGTGACATGGTCGATGAGCACTTCCAGCTGGGTGCCCACCCGCGCCGCCAGGCGGGCGGCGCTGATTTCCGCCTGATGGGCCATGAAGCGGGCCAGACGTTCCTGTTTCACGGCCTCTGGCACCTGCTCCGGCAACTGGTTGGCAGCGGCGCCCGCCACATCGGAGTAGGCAAAGGCGCCCACCCGATCCAGCTGGGCGGCGCTGAGAAATTCCAGCAGTTGCTCGAACTCGGCCTCGGTTTCGCCGGGGAACCCCACGATAAAAGTGCTGCGGATGCTCAAATCCGGGCAGACCTGGCGCCAGCTGGCAATGCGATCCAGGGTCTTCTCTGCGGCTGCTGGCCGGCGCATGAGCTGCAGGATACGCGGCACACCATGCTGCAGGGGCACATCCAGATAGGGCAGGATCAGGCCCTCGGCCATCAGTGGCAGCAGCTCATCCACGTGGGGATAGGGATACACATAGTGCAGTCGCACCCAGGGCAATAACTGCCCCAGCTGCTGACAGAGGCTGTACAAATTGGTTTTCAGGGGCCGGCCGCCCCAGAAATCGGTGCGGTACTTCAGGTCAAGGCCATAAGCACTGGTGTCCTGGGAAATCACCAGCAGCTCCTGCACCCCGGCCTTGGCCAATGCCTCCGCCTCGGTCAACACTTGACCAATGGGCCTGGACACCAAGCGCCCGCGCATGGAAGGGATAATGCAAAAACTGCATTTGTGATTGCAGCCCTCGGAGATCTTCAGATAGGCGTAGTGCCTGGGGGTGAGTTTAACGCCGGCGGCAGGTACCAGATCCAGGCGTGGATCATGGGGCGGTGGTGGAATGACCTGGTGCACCGCTGCCATCACCTGCTCGTAGGCTTGGGGTCCGGTGACCGACAGCACCTGGGGAAAACGCTCGCGGATCATCTCCGCCTTGGCGCCCAAGCAACCGGTGACAATAACTTTGCCGTTTTCGCTCAATGCTTCACCGATGGCATCCAGGGATTCCTCCACGGCGCTGTCGATAAAACCACAGGTATTCACCACCACGACAGCGGCATCCTGGTAACTGGCGGATGTGCCATAACCTTCGGTGCGGAGCTGGGTGAGAATACGTTCCGAATCCACCAGTGCCTTGGGGCATCCCAGGCTCACAAAACCCACATTCGGTCGCATAGGTCCGGGCGCTCCGCGATGGTTGTCACTAAAAGGGCGCGCATTGTAGCCGAATGGCTTGACTTTTACAGAGGCCACCGCAAGACTCGGGCCCATGAGTACCCAGGTTCAGTTCTATTTTAGTTGCCCGGCTGCCGATGCATGCGCATACGGTTGGCGGTCGGGTTATGGGGTTTACGTAGCGAACTGAGCCTTCCGCCAAGCGCAGAAGGCAGCTGGACTGCCTTCCGGCCCAACCCGACAGGCAGCCCGCCTCTCGGGTTTTTTTATGCCGGTACAGATGCCGGACAATGAGGACAGCATGGATCCACAATTGGAAAATCTGAATGTCTCGGCCCAGGATATCCTGCTGACGCCGGACCGCTTGAAGGATGAGTTGCCGGTTACGGCTGATATCAAAGCCGGGGTGGGCAAAGCCCGGCAGGATTTGAAGCGTATTTTGGCCGGTGAGGATCATCGTCTGCTGGTGGTGATCGGCCCCTGCTCCATCCACGACCCTGCCGCCGCCCTGGATTACGCCCAGCGGCTGCAGGCCCTGGCCACGGAGCTGAGCGACAGCCTCTACCTGGTTATGCGCGCCTACTTCGAAAAGCCCCGTACCACCGTGGGCTGGAAAGGTCTGATCAACGATCCCTTCCTGAATGACAGTTTCCGCATCGAAGACGGGCTGCGCCTGTCCCGCCGCCTGCTGCTGGATATGGCGGCCCTGGGACTGCCCCTGAGCACAGAAGCCCTGGACCCCATCACACCCCAGTATCTGCAGGACCTGATTGCCTGGTCCGCCATCGGCGCCCGTACCACGGAATCCCAGACCCATCGGGAAATGGCTTCCGGGCTGTCGTCCATTGTGGGCTTCAAAAATGGCACCGATGGTGGCCTGGAGGTGGCAATCAACGCACTGCAGTCAGTCTCCCGCCCGCATCGGTTTCTGGGCATCAACCAGAATGGTCAGGTGGCGGTCATCCACACCAAGGGCAATCCCGATGGGCATCTGGTGCTGCGCGGCGGTAATGGCGGCCCCAATTACAGTCCTGAACACATCGCCCGCTGTGAACAGGCGCTGACCCAGGCCGGACTGGCACTGAATATCATGGTGGACTGCAGCCACGCCAATTCCAGTAAGGACCACAACCGCCAACCACTGGTGGCGCAGGAAGTGGCGCAGCAGATCAAGGCTGGCAACAGGTCCATTATGGGGCTGATGATCGAGAGCAACCTGGGCCCTGGCAACCAGAAGCTGGTGCCGGGGCAATTGCAGTACGGCGTCTCGGTGACCGATGCCTGTATCGACTGGGGTACCACCGAGCAGCTGCTGCGTGGGCTGCATCAGGAACTGCGGGAGGTGCTGCCCAGGCGTGACAGGCGCAGCCACCCGGCCGTCGCCTGAAGCTTAAAAGCCCGCATTTGCGGGCTTTTTTATGGCGCTGCGCTGGCTCTTTATGACGCTGCGCTGGCTTTGGGGGCCCAGCCTAGCGGTAATAGGCGTGCTCCCGCACCGTGTGATCGGTGACATCCTTGATCTGCCGCAGCTCCGGAATCCGTTCCAGCAGGGTGCGTTCCACCCCTTGCTTGAGGGTGATATCCACCGCCGCACAGCCCTGACAGCCGCCACCAAATTCCAGCACCGCGGTATCACCTTCCACCACTTCCACCAGGGACACCTGCCCGCCATGGGACGCCAGGTTCGGATTGATTTCGTTATAGAGCACGTAATTGATGCGGTCTTCCAGGGGCGAATCCGGGCTGACATTGGGCACTCGGGCATTGGGGGCACGGATGGTGAGCTGCCCGCCCATGGCATCTTCCTGGAAATCCACCTGGGCATCCAGTAAATAGGGTTCGCTGCGCTTTTCAAACCAGGCGGTGAAGTAGTCGTACTGCACTGGAATGTCCTCGGCCTGGGCTTCGCTGGGACGGCAGTAGGCGATGCAGGTTTCCGCCTGCGGGGTGCCAGGCTGGGACACGAAAATGCGGATGCCCACATCCTGATGTTCCTGTTTCTGCAGCAGATCCCGCAGGTATTCCTGGGCTTTGGGGGAAATAGCGATCATGGAAAAACCCGAGTAATTTACTCGGGTATGGTACGTCAGCCACCGCCGGCTGTGCAATCATCGCCCACCGGCGGCAGATGAGCTGGGCTAATTTGCGCTGGAGAGGGCTTCAGTTGCATTCATGACATGGGCCTCTAAGATGCGTGACCCAGCCCCATTCCGCAGGCGCCTGTTTCATGCCCAAAATTTCCCTGGCCCAAGCCTTATCCCAGCGCATTCTGATCCTGGACGGCGCTACCGGCACCATGCAGCAGCGCTACAAGCTCACCGAGGCGGACTTTCGCGGCCAACTGTTTCAAAACCATAGCCATAACCTGCAGGGTAACGGCGATGTGCTCTGTCTTACCCGCCCAGACATAGTTGCCGCGGTTCACAACGCCTACCTGGAAGCCGGTGCGGACATTATCGAAACCAACAGCTTCAGTGCCACCCGTATCGCTCAGGCTGACTACGGCCTGGAAGATCAGTGCCAGGCGCTGAACCTGGCAGCAGCCCGCATTGCCCGGGACTGCGCCGATGCCTTCACGGCGCAAACCCCTGACAAACCCCGTTTTGTGGCGGGCGTGCTCGGCCCCACCAACCGTACCGCCAGCATCTCACCGGATGTGAATGATCCCGGCTTTCGCAATGTGAGCTTCCAGGAACTGGTGGACGTGTATCGGGAAGCCACCCTCGCCCTATTGGAAGGGGGTGTGGATCTGATAATGCTGGAAACCATCTTCGATACCTTGAACGCCAAGGCAGCCGTGTTTGCCGTGCTCGCGGTGTTTGATGAGATCGGTCGCGAGGTGCCCATCATGATTTCCGGCACCATTACCGATGCCAGTGGCCGCACCCTCTCCGGGCAGACGGCGGAAGCCTTTTGGTATTCCCTGGCCCATGCACGGCCACTGCTGATGGGGCTTAACTGCGCCCTGGGCGCCGCTCAGCTGCGCCCACATATTGAAGCCCTGGCCAAGGTGGCCAGTTGTTATGTCAGCGCCCATCCCAATGCCGGCCTGCCCAATGAATTCGGTGGCTATGATCAAACACCGGAGGAAATGGCGGCCCTGATCCGGGATTTCGCCCAGCGCGGTTTGATCAATCTGGTAGGTGGATGCTGCGGCACCACACCGGAACATATCAGCGCCATTGCCGCCGCCGTGGCCGACCTGCCACCACGGGTGCCACCGCGACCCGCACCGGCCCTGTACCTGGCTGGCCTGGAACCGTTGGTGGTGGATAAACAGAGTCTGTTCGTGAACGTGGGTGAACGTACCAATGTCACCGGCTCTGCGCGTTTCAAACGCCTGATTAAAGAAGGCAACTACGAAGAAGCTTTGGCCGTTGCCGCACAACAGGTGGAAGCCGGCGCCCAGATCATTGATATCAACATGGATGAAGCCATGTTGGATAGTCAGGCAGAGATGGTCCGTTTCCTCAACCTGTTGGCAGCGGAACCCGATATCTCCCGGGTGCCCATTATGGTGGACTCCAGCAAGTGGGAAGTGATCGAAGCCGGGCTGCGCTGCATTCAGGGCAAGGCCATCGTCAACTCCATCAGCTTAAAAGAAGGCGAAGCGGATTTTCTTGCCAAGGCACGCCTGTGCCGCCGCTATGGTGCTGCGGTGGTGGTAATGGCCTTCGATGAGGACGGCCAAGCGGATAGCTTTGCGCGCAAGACTCAGATATGTGAGCGTTCCTATCGGCTGCTGGTGGATCAGGCCGGTGTGCCACCGGGCGATATCATCTTTGACGCCAATATTTTTGCCATCGGCACCGGCATTGAAGAGCACAACAACTATGCCGTGGAATTCATTGAAGCCTGTCGCTGGATTCGGGAGCACCTGCCCCATGCCCACACCTCCGGCGGTGTGAGCAATGTGTCTTTCTCGTTCCGCGGCAATGATCCAGTGCGGGAAGCCATTCACGCCGTATTCTTGTATCACGCCATTCAGGCGGGCCTGACCATGGGCATTGTCAATGCCGGGCAATTGGCGATCTATGACGAAATCCCCGCGGATTTGCGCGAGCTGGTGGAAGACCTGGTGCTGAATCGGCGCCCTGATGCCACCGAACGTCTGTTGGATGCCGCCACGCAGTTTGCCGGCAAGGCCGAAGCCGAAGCTGGCGATGCCGCCGCCTGGCGCGAACTGCCGGTGCGCGAGCGACTGATGCATGCGCTGGTAAAAGGCATCAACACCTATGTGCTTGCCGATACCGAAGAGGCACGGTTGCAGGCCAAGGAACCCATCGAAGTCATCGAAGGCCCGCTCATGGACGGTATGAACCAGGTCGGCGATCTGTTCGGTGCCGGCAAAATGTTCCTGCCGCAGGTGGTTAAAAGCGCCCGGGTGATGAAACAGGCCGTGGCCCACCTGATTCCATTCATTGAAGCCAGCGCCAAGGGTGAAGCCCAGGCCAAGGGCAAGATCATCATGGCCACGGTTAAGGGTGATGTGCACGATATTGGCAAAAATATCGTGGGTGTAATCCTGCAGTGTAACAATTATGAAGTGGTGGATCTGGGCGTAATGGTGCCCTGCGAAAAAATTCTCGATACCGCCATCGCTGAAGGTGCTGATGTGATCGGTCTGTCCGGATTGATCACACCCTCACTGGATGAAATGGTGCATGTGGCTGCGGAGATGCAGCGCCGCGGCATGAACCTGCCGCTGCTGATTGGTGGCGCCACCACTTCCAAGGCCCATACAGCCGTGAAAATTGAACCGGCTTATGACAATGGCGCCACCGTCTATGTCGTGGACGCCTCGCGTAGCGTGAATGTGGTGAGCAACCTGCTCTCGAAAGAGCAGGGGCC
>JBJHDG010000006.1:0-19863 GCA_050486425.1 Pseudomonadales bacterium
TGGAAATTCCACGTCGATGACCGCGCCAATTACCTGAACAATTCGACCGCTACTCATGCCCTTGCCTCGTATTGAATCTTAGTCTGCTTAACTGTTAGGCGGAAACGGCGGATGCACCGCCGACGATTTCCGCAATTTCCTGGGTAATGGCTGCCTGACGCACGTTGTTGTACAGCAGCGTCAGCTCATCAATGATACCGTCGGCATTTTCTGATGCGTTTTTCATGGCGATCATTTTCGCCGCCTGCTCACAGGCATGGTTTTCCACCACCGCCTGGTACACCTGGGACTCGATATAACGTCGAATCAAACCCTCGATCAGCGCAGCCGGTGCCGGCTCATAGATGTAATCCCAGCGGTGCTCGTAGAAATCTTCGGCGGCTGCTTCCAGTGGCAGCAACTGCATCACTTTCGGCTGCTGGGTCATGGTGTTCACGAATTCATTGCTGACGATATAAAGACGGTCGATCTGACCACTTTCATAAGCATCCAGCATCACCTTGACACTGCCGATGAGATCTTCCAGGGCCGGTTCTTCACCCACGTCATTCAGGGTGGCCATCACGCTGCCACCAAAGCTGCGGAAAAAGGCTGCGCCCTTGTTACCGATCAGGGCCAGGTCGTTGTCGACGCCCTGATCTTTCCAGTTACGCATATCACGCACCAGCAGACGCAGCAGGTTCACGTTCAAACCACCGCACAGACCCTTGTCACTGGTCACCACGATGTAACCCACGCGCTTGACGTCACGCTCGATCATATAGATGTGACGGTCATCCGGATTGGCGTTGGCCAAATGGCCAATCACCTGACGAATGCGTTGGGCATAGGGTTTGCCCTGCCGCATGCGTTCCTGGGTGCGACGCATTTTGCTGGCCGCCACCATTTCCATTGCGCTGGTGATCTTCTGCGTGTTTTTCACGCTGCCGATCTTTTTCTTGATCTCTTTACCGACTGCCATGGTTGGCCTCTTGCTTCAGTGGTGCCGGATCAATAGCTCTGGGTGGCCTTGAACTGCTTGATCGCATCGCGCATGTAGGTAACGACTTCGTCGTTGTACACGGGATTTGCCTGAATGTTGCGCATCCACTCGCCGTGTTCGGCGTGCATCCAGGACAGCAAGGCATTTTCGAATGCACCCACTTTTTCCACCGGCACATCCACCAGATGACCATCGGTGGCGGAGAACAGAGAGACGCCCATTTCCGCAACGCTCATGGGCGCATACTGGGGCTGTTTCATCAGCTCTTCCACGCGACGGCCATGCTCCAGCTGGCGGCGGGTGGCTTCGTCCAGATCGGAAGCGAACTGCGAGAACGCCGCCAGTTCCCGATACTGGGCCAGTGCCAGCTTGATACCACCGGAGATCTTGCGGATCAGCGGGACCTGCGCGGCACCACCTACCCGAGATACCGAAATACCTGGGCTCATGGCCGGACGCCGACCGGAGTTGAACATGTCGGAGTCCAGGAAGATCTGGCCATCGGTAATGGAAATCACGTTGGTAGGTACGAACGCGGACACGTCACCCGCCTGGGTTTCAATGATCGGCAGGGCGGTGAGGGAACCGGTCTTACCTTTCACTTCACCGTTGGTCATCTGCTCCACGTAAGTGGCGTTTACTTTTGCCGCCCGCTCCAGCAAACGGGAGTGCAGATAGAACACGTCACCCGGATAGGCTTCCCGGCCCGGCGGACGCCGCAGCAGCAGGGAGATCTGGCGATAGGCCCAGGCCTGCTTGGTGAGGTCATCATAGATGATCAGGGCATCTTCACCGCGGTCACGGAAGTACTCGCCCATGGCGCAACCGGCGTAGGGAGCGATGAACTGCATGGCGGCGGGATCGGCAGCTGCCGCGGCTACCACAATGGTGTGGTCCATGGCGCCGTTGGCTTCCAGGGTACGCACGATATTGGCAATGGTGGACATCTTCTGGCCCACTGCCACATAGATACACTTAATGCCGCTGTTGCGCTGGTTGATGATGGCGTCGATGGCTATGGCGGTCTTACCAATCTGACGGTCGCCAATGATCAGCTCACGCTGGCCACGACCGATGGGCACCATGGCGTCAATGCTCTTGATACCCAGCTGCACCGGCTGATTTACACCTTCCCGGGCAATTACACCAGGCGCAACCTTTTCCACGGGTGAGCTCAGTTTGGTGTCGATGGGGCCTTTGCCATCAATGGGGTTACCCAGGGCATCCACCACCCGACCCAGGAGCTGTGGGCCGACAGGTACTTCCAGGATGCGACCGGTACAACGCGCCGTCATGCCTTCCGACAGCGAGCCGTATTCGCCCAGGATAACCACACCCACGGAGTCCCGCTCCAGGTTCAGCGCCATGCCATACAGGCCGCCGGGGAATTCAATCATCTCCCCGTACTGGGCATCGGCCAGACCGTGAATACGGATAATGCCATCGGACACGCTGACGATGGTGCCTTCATTTCTGGCTTCAGGCTTCACGTCCAGGCTGTTGATCCGCGCCCGGATGATGTCGCTGATTTCTGATGGATTCAGTTGCTGCATCTGCTGTTCCTCAAACTAAATCTCGTCGCGGGCTATTGGTTACGACCGCTGAACCGTTTCCGTTAATTTTTCCAAGCGGCCGCGTACAGAGCCGTCAATGACCGTATCACCTGCTTTGATCAGGACACCACCCACCAGGCTGGCATCGGTGCGGGTAGCCAGGCGCACGTCCCGGGCAAAACGGCGTTTCAAGCTGTCTGCCAATTTCTGCTGTTGCGCCGCATCCAGCGCGTAGGCGGAAACCACTTCCACGTCCAGCGTCATTTCTTCCTGGGCCTTGAGCGCCTCGAACTGGGCGCTGATTTCCGGCAACAGATCCAAGCGCTTGTTGCGCGCCAGCTCCAGCAGAAACCGTTCCACCTTGGCATCGGCCACATCGCCACACAGGCCCACCAGGGCACTGGCCTTGTCGCCAGCACTGCGGGTGGGGCTGCCAAGCAACTGCTGCACTTCTGCCGCAGCCGCCAAGGCCGCCAACAGATGCAGCGCCTCGGACCACTGGGTCAGTCGCGCGTCGGCCTTGGCGATGGCAAACACTGCATTCGCGTAAGGGCGCGCCAGCGTGGCAAATTCAGCCATGGGTATCTCCGCCTAGAGTTCCGCTGCCAATTTATCCAGCAGCTCAGCATGCTTGCTCTGATCTACTGCGGATTGCAGGATGCGTTCCGCACCGGCCACGGCCAAGGCCGCTACCTGACCACGCAAGGCCTCCCGTAAGCGGTTCACTTCCTGCTCGATTTCAGCTTGGGCTGCCGCTTTCTGCCGCTCACCTTCACGACGGGCATCTTCCTTGGCCTCTTCGATCATTTGCGTGGCACGGCCGCGTGCCTGCTCGATGATCTTGCGGGCTTCCTCTTTGGCCGTCTCCAGTTCCTGGCCCGCGCGCTGCTGTGCCTGCTCCAGGTTTTGCTCCGCCTGCACGGCAGACTCCAACCCCTGGGCAATGCGCGCCTGACGCTCACGCATGGCAGTAATCAGCGGCGGCCAAACGAACTTGGCGCATGTCCAGAAGAACAGGAAAAACGCCAGCGATTGGCCAATGAGGGTCAAATTAAAATTCATGGTGACACCTCGTCAGTCGTTACCTGTTGGATCAGGCTGCGAATACCAGATACAGGCCGATGGCAACGGCGATCATGGGAATAGCTTCGATCAAGCCGGCAACGATAAAGAACTGGGTACGCAGAGTCGGCAACAGTTCCGGCTGGCGGGAAATGCCTTCCATGAACTTGCTACCAAAGATGGCGATAGCGAACGGGCTGCCGATAGCGGCAGCAGCCATCATGATTGCAGCGGCGATGATAGAGAGTTCCATGTTTGCTCCTGAGTCTTATAAATCCAAGGGTTGCCGGTTAGTGCTCTTCTTCAACCTCGAACGCACTTGCGAGGTAAACAACGGCCAGGACGCTGAAGATAAATGCTTGCAGCGGCACGACCAAAATATGGAATACAGCCCAGGCCCAGTGTGCAAAACCACCCAGCACAAACAGCCAGGTGCCCATGCCAAACAGCAGGGCGGCGATCAGAATAAAGATCATTTCGGCAGCATAAAGGTTGGCGAACAACCGCATGCCCAGTGACAAAGGCTTGGCGAGCAGGGTGGACAGCTCGATCAGTAGGTTGATGGGGATCAGCAACTTGCTGGGGAAGGGGTGCAGGGTGAGCTCTTTGATAAAACCCAGAAAGCCCTTGGCGTAAATGCTGCAACCAATCACCAACAGGAACACGCCCAATGCCAAGCCCAGGGTGATGTTCACATCCGTGGTGGGCACGATCTTGAAATAGGGCGCGCCCATGGCGGCGGCCAGCTCCGGAATCCAATCCACCGGGATCAGATCCATGAGGTTCATGAGCAGAATCCAGAAGAAAATGGTCATGGCCATGGGGGCCACGAATTCAACCTTGTGGGTAAAGATGCTGGAGATCAGATCGTCGAAGAACTCCATGCAGATTTCCACACAGTTCTGCCAGGCGCCGGGGACGCCGCTGGTGGCACCTCTGGCGGCCAGCCAGAACAGACCCAGAAAGAACAATCCCAGGCCCAGGGAGAATCCCATGGTGTCGAGATGGATAGCGGTAAAACCCATGGAGGCCGCTTCTTCCGCAGACTGGGCAATGCCCCAACTGCCATCAGGAAAGCGACCAAAGGTGAGGTTGGTCAGGTGATGGTTGATGTAGTAGCTGACTGTAAGCTCTTCGGCTGCCATCGACTCTGAAGTCCTTTACGTTTGCTTCTGCCCTGTGATTGGCGTGAGTGCATGCGCCAACTGCAACAGGATGAGGGTGCCGATAAAGGGCACCGGGGCCGGCCGCAACACGATGATGCAGGCCACCAGCAATACCATGGTCAAACCCAGCCGCAGCAGCATTTGCAGTAATGCCAACCGGGCCTGTAACTCGTAATCCAGCTGCCCGCCCTGGGCCAGTAACCATTCCCGCCAGACATAGATGGCATTGGGTATGGTCACCACCGCCGTCGCCAACAATGCAGCAGCAACCGCCCCGAGGTTGACCAGCAGTAGCACTGCTGCGACCACCCCTCCAAGCACAAGCTGACAGAGCAGGATTTTCACTGGCACCGAGTATCCCGCGGACACTGGTGCCTTGTTGCGTTCGACGTTAGCGTCGGCTGCGGTGGACATTGATTCCTGGCTTCGCTGTTGCATCATGAAATGACCATGTCTGCCAGGGTGCCCCCCGCAAGGCGCCGACATTATAGGGATGCACCTTTGAGAGCGCAATCAATAGCGGCGCGATCACAGGGATCGAACCTGGCCGGCGTCCTTATCTAGCGGATATGGCGCAGGATGCCTTCCAGCTCCTCGATGGAGCTGTAGCTGATGCTGAGCACGCCTTTGCGCTTGCCATCGAAGCTGATGCTCACCGGTGCGCCCAGGCGTTCACTGAGCTGCTGCTCCAGACGCCGGGTGTCGGGATCCTTTTCGGTGGTTGGCTTGACAGCCGGTTTCGGGCGGCCCTGCTGCCATTGTTTTACCAAGGCCTCGGTTTGGCGCACCGACAGTTGCCGCGCCACCACCTGGGCCGCCGCCATTTCCTGATCACTGCTGATAAGGCTGAGCAGCGCGCGGGCATGTCCCATCTCCAGCCGGCCTTCGGCCAACATGTCCCGCACCGGTGCCGCCAGATTCAGCAGCCGCAGCTGGTTGGCCACCGTGGCCCGGGACTTGCCCACGGCATCGGCGATCTGCTGCTGGGTGAGTTGGAACTCGTCCTGCAGGCGCTGCAGGGCCATGGCCTCTTCCAGGGGATTGAGATCTTCGCGCTGGATGTTCTCGATCAGGGCCAACGCCATCACCTGCTGATCGGGTACGTCCCGCACCAGGGCCGGCAGGGTTTCCAGACCCGCCAGGCGCGCCGCGCGCCAGCGCCGCTCGCCAGCAATGATCTCGTAGCCACCGCTGGGGCGGCGCCGAACCACGATGGGCTGCATCAAACCCTGAGCCTTGATGGAGGCCGCCAGCTCATGCAGGGCGGCATCATCGAAATGACGCCGAGGTTGGTAAGGGCCAGGCTGGATCTGGCTGATGGCAATATCCGCCAGGCGATCTTCCGCCACCGGCGCCGGCGCCTGACCCTCGGTTTTCGGTGCCTGACCACCCAAAAGGGCATCCAGACCGCGCCCCAATCCTCGCTTCTTGCTCATGCTGCCACTTATATCCAGTTAACTACCCGTTGCCGGTCTCAAAGGGCTGCCGCCGCACCGGCATAACGCCGGCGCAACTCACCCGCCAGGGCCAGATAGGCCACCGCGCCCCGGGACTGGCGGTCATAGCTGATCACCGGCAGCCCATGACTGGGCGCCTCCGCCAGACGCACATTGCGGGGAATCACGGTGCGGTACACCTTATCGCCAAAGTACTTCACCAGTTGCCGGGAGACATCCCGGGTCAGGCTGTTGCGCGGATCATACATGGTGCGCAGGATGCCCTCCACGGCCAGGCCCGGGTTGGCGCGCTCGCGCACCCCTTCGATGGTTTCCATCAGGGCCGACAGACCCTCCAGAGCGTAGTACTCGCACTGCATGGGAATCAGCACCGACTGGGCCGCCACCAGGGCATTGACCGTGAGCATGTTCAAGGACGGCGGACAGTCGATAAGGATGAAGTCCTGACTGGGCTGCTGCGCCTGCAGCAACTGGCGCAGACGCTGCTCCCGCTCCGGCACCTCCAGCAGCGCCACTTCCGCGGCGGTGAGATCAATATTGGCAGGTACCAGCTGGTAGCCACCCTCGGTTTCCAGCGCCACCTGGGCCAGGCTGGCCTCGCCCAGCAAAAAGTCGTAGATGCTCAGGTCCAGGGCATTCTTGTCGATTCCCGAGCCCATGCTGGCATTGCCCTGAGGATCCAGATCAATCAGCAGTACGCTGGCGCCGCTGGCCACCAGGGCCGCCGCCAGGTTCACACTGGTGGTGGTTTTGCCCACGCCGCCCTTCTGATTGGCGATGGCGATGATACGTCCCATAAAACCCAACTCCCCGTCTAGGCCGCGGAATCCAGGACCCAGAGATAATGGGTGCGCTGCACCCCAGGTATCTGCATGCTGAGAAAGCTGCTGTGGGCAGCGCCGGTAAAGATCGCATCTGCGCTGTCCGGCCCTGCTTGCAACAGGGCGCGGCCGCCGGGGGCCAACAGATGCTGCAGCTGAGGCCAGAGTCTAGCCGGTGTGTCCAACGCCCGGCTGACCAAGGTAGCAAAGCCTTGCGCCGGCCGATAGTCCGCCAGATCAGCCTGCACCACTTCAATATTGGGCAGCGCAAGCTCCATGGCCGCCTGGCGCAGAAAGCGGCAGCGCCGGCCGGCCCGATCCACCAGGGTAAACGTCAACGCCGGCCGGGCAATGGCCAGGGGGATCCCCGGCAAGCCGGCGCCACTACCCAGATCACACACATTGGGACCACGCAGGTGCGGCAGCAGGCTCAGACTATCCAGCAGATGGCGCTCCACCAGGCGCGCTTCATCCTGCTTGGAGATGAGATTGAACGCCCGATTCCAGCGCAACAGCAGAGCCGCAAAGGCCAGCAGCTGGGACTGGGTCGCGGCGTCGAGTTGCAACGCCAACGCCTGCAGCCCTGCCGCCAGGGTGTCGGCCGCGTTCACGCGCTGCGTTTTTTGACTTGCACCAGCAGCAGCGAAAGGGCCGCCGGTGTGATGCCAGGTACCCGCGCCGCCTTGGCCAGGGTATCCGGTTGCGCGGCCGTCAGTTTTTGTCGCAGCTCCGCCGACAAGCCGTCCACGCTGGCGTAATCAAAATCCGGCGGCAGCGCGATGGCTTCATGGCGCCGCAAGCGTTCCACATCCGCCTGCTGACGTTTGATATAGCCTTCATAGGTGGCCTGGATCTGCACCTGTTCCAACACATCAGCCGGCACGGTTTGCAGCGCCAGCAATTCCACCAGTTGTTGCAACTGCACTTCCGGGCGTTTCAGCAGCGCCAACACATCGGATTCCTTGCTGATACTGATCCCCAGCCGTTGTTCCAGCGTCAGCGCAAAGGCGCTGCCGGGAACGATGTGCGCGCGCCTTAGTTTATCTGTTAGTGCAGCAATTTCCCGGGTTTTTTCCCGGTAGATACGCCAGCGTGTGTCGCCCACCAAACCCAGTGCGCGACCGGTTTCGGTAAGACGCAGATCCGCATTGTCTTCGCGCAGCAGCAAGCGGAATTCCGCGCGTGAAGTAAACATGCGATAGGGTTCGTTGGTGCCCAGGCTGATCAGATCATCCACCAACACACCCATATAGGCCTGATCCCGGGCTGGATACCAGGCGGGCTTGCCGGCTGCTTTTAACGCCGCATTGGCACCGGCCAGCAAACCCTGGGCCGCCGCTTCTTCATAACCGGTGGTGCCATTGATCTGGCCGGCAAAAAACAAACCCTCGATCACCTTGGTTTCCAGTGAGTACTGCAAATCCCGGGGATCGAAGAAATCATATTCAATGGCGTAGCCGGGCCTGGTGATATGGGCCTGCTCGAAACCGCGGATACTGCGCACCAGCGCCAGCTGGACATCAAAGGGCAGGCTGGTGGAAATACCATTGGGATACAGCTCCGGGGTATCCAGACCCTCGGGTTCCACAAACACCTGGTGGCTGTTCTTGTCGGCAAAGCGATGCACCTTGTCCTCAATGGACGGGCAATAGCGCGGGCCGATGCCCTCGATCACCCCGGTGAACATGGGTGAACGATCCAGGGCACCTTTGATGATCTCGTGGGTGTTGGTGTTGGTGTGGGTGATATAGCAGTTCACCTGGGGCGGATGCTGGCCCGGATCACCCAGTAGCGACATCACAGGTCGGGGTTCATCGCCGGGCTGGGGCTCCATCACCGAGAAATCCACGCTGCGGCCATCGATGCGTGGCGGCGTGCCGGTTTTCAGCCGGTCCACCCGCAGGGGCAGAGCGCGCAGGCGCTCGGCCAGGGCATTGGACGGTGCATCGCCGGCGCGGCCACCGGCATGTTGTTGCAGGCCGATATGAATCTTGCCGCCCAGAAAGGTGCCTGTGGTCAGCACCACGGCAGAGGCCTGGAATGCCAGCCCCATCTGGGTCAGCACACCGTGGACCCGGTCGCCGTCCACCTGCAGGTCGACCACCAGCTGCTGGAAGATATGCAGATTGGGCTGGGCCTCCAACAGGCGCCGGATCGCTGCCCGGTACAGGCTGCGGTCGGCCTGTGCCCGGGTGGCCCGCACCGCCGGTCCCTTGCTGGCATTGAGCACGCGGAACTGGATCCCGGCCTGGTCGGTGGCCCTGGCCATGGCCCCATCCAGCGCATCCACTTCCCGCACCAGATGGCTCTTGCCAATGCCGCCGATGGCAGGATTGCAGGACATCTGGCCCAGGGTCTCGATGCTCTGGGTCAGCAGCAAGGTGCTGGCTCCCATGCGCGCTGCCGCCAGGGCGGCCTCGGTGCCGGCATGGCCGCCACCGACGACGATGACATCATAGGATTGGGGGTGGATCATGGTGCAGTTCGGCAAGGCTTTCGGGACCGGGCAGTATATAGAAAGTTGGTGGGCTCAGACACAGCCTGGAGTAGCTGCAAGCCGTCAATTGGCCACCCGATTGAATAATATAAATGTTATCTTGATTTCCGTTTAGATAATATTTAGATTATCTAAACGGTTTTATCGATAACTTGAGAGTTATATTATGTCGACCCAGGATCGCGCCTTGGCGCGCCGGCAACTTGATAAGCACCTGTTGAATCTGCGCTCTGAACCCCTCCCGGCCCGGCCAATGGGCGGCTGGATCAAGGCGATCCGGGAAGCCCTGGGCATGACCGGGCGCCAGCTCGGTAACCGCTTAGGCGTGAGCCAACCAAGGGTTGCTAAGCTCGAACAGGCTGAATGCAATGGCGCCATCACACTTGAAAGTTTGCAGCGTGCCGCCGCCGCGCTGGACTGCAAATTGGTCTACGCACTGGTGCCACGAGAACCATTGGAAGCCATGGTGATCCGACAGGCGCAGCAACGTGCGCAGCGACTGGTGGCCGCGACCGCACATTCAATGGCGCTGGAAAATCAGGCTGCGGATGCAGATGCCACAGAGGCTGAGATTGAGCGCCTGACTAAGCAGATGATCGCTGAATCCGGTCGTCGGCTCTGGGATGCATCCTGATGGACCCGTTGCTACCCCAGGACAATGGCTCTACGCCGCTGGATCCTGATGAACGGCTAGGATTACTACCCGCCTTTATCGCAACAAGAAGTGATTTGAACAGTGCCGAGCAAGCAAATATTGCCAAGGCTCGACATTGGGCGTTCAGGCGAAAAAATCAGCTGTTCAGCATTGACTACCTGAATGATCTACACAAACAGATGTTTGGTGAGGTCTGGAATTGGGCTGGCAAGTTTCGCCAAACTGAACGAAACATAGGCGTAGCTCCAATTCAGATAGCTGTACAGATGCGCGAGCTGATCCATGATGTGCGTTACTGGATTGAGCATGATACTTATGTCGTTGATGAGGTAGCAGCCCGCTTTCATCATCGTTTGGTTCAGATTCATCCCTATCCAAATGGCAATGGTCGCCACGCTCGACTGGCGACGGATATTTTGCTTAAAGAGCAAGGTGAAAAACTGTTTACCTGGGGACAGGGCCTAAGCATTGCGCCGGGCGAAATTCGCCAGCGCTACATCAACGCACTGAGATCCGCGGACAATTACGACCTGGAACCATTGTTGGACTTTGTACGTAGTTAGTTTCCCATCATTATTTACAGCCGGTTTAAGACGGTGGGCAATATTGATATCCCAACCTGGCCATAGTTCGCCTATTTCCCAATACAAAAACTCCCAAAAATCTCCCCCAACAATGCATCCGGTGTCACCACCCCCACAATCTCCCCCAACGCCTCATGGGCCAGACGCAGATCCTCCGCCAGCAGTTCACCCGCACCCCGTTCCTGTAGTTGCGCCAAACCATTGTGCAAGGCGCGCTCGGCCCGGGCCAAGGCATCCAGGTGGCGGCGGCGGGCGGAGAAGTTGCCTTCACTGGGGCGAAAACCCGCCAGCTGTTTGATATGGGCAATCAGCGCCGGGATGCCGGCACCACTGAGTGCGGAGATGGGCAGTACTGCCAGTCCCTGCCAGCTGGTGGGCGCCGAGGAAGCGCCGAGATCAATCTTATTGCGCACGATACTGAGTTTGGCAGTGGGCAACCGCTGCTCCGCGATCAGTGCCTGCCACTGCGCCGGATCGTCGCTGTCGGTGAGCAACAGCACCTGGTCGGCCTGGGTGATCTGCACATGGGCGCGGGCAATGCCGGCCTGTTCCACCAGATCTGCAGTCGCGCGCAGACCAGCGGTATCCACCAGGGTGATGGGAATGCCCTCCAGCGTAAGCTGCTCACTCAGGCTATCGCGGGTGGTGCCCGGGATGTCGGTGACAATGGCCCGGTCGTAACCCGCCAGGCGATTGAGCAGGCTGGATTTGCCCACATTGGGGCGGCCCGCCAGGGCCAGACGAATGCCCTCGGTGAGCAGGGCGCCCTGCTGGGCACTTTGTTGAATCTCGGCGAGCTGGGCCAGCAGCGCCTCAACGCGCTGGACCACCTGGCCTTCGGCGAGAAAATCCACTTCCTCTTCCGGGAAGTCGATGGCGGCCTCCACATAGATGCGCAGTTCCAGCAGGGCCTGGGCCAGGGCGTCGATATGCGCGGAGAACTCACCACTGAGGGACCGGGCGGCGCCCAGGGCCGCGGCGCGGGAGGCACTGTCGATGAGATCGGCGATGGCTTCGGCCTGGGCCAGATCCAGCTTGTCATTGAGAAAGGCGCGCTCGCTGAATTCACCGGGACGGGCCAAGCGGGCGCCCAAGGCCAGGCAGGCTTGCAGCAGCAAATCCATCACCACCGGGCCGCCGTGCCCCTGCAACTCGATCACATCCTCGCCGGTAAAAGAGGCGGGGCCGGGAAAATACAGCAGCAAGCCCTGATCCAGCAGTTGCCCCTGGGCATCACGAAAACTGACCAGGTTGGCCAGACGGGGTTTGGGTTGTTGGCCGCTGAGCGCCTGGCCGATGGCCAGGGCCACGGGCCCGGAAATACGAATCACACCGATGCCGCCCCGGCCCGGTGGCGTGGCCAGGGCGACGATGGTGTCGATTTCCTGGGCGTTACTTATTGGCCGCAGCGTGGGCACCTTCCACTTGTTTGTTCACCACATATTGCTGGGCGATACTGAGCACGTTGTTGACGAACCAGTACAGTACCAACCCAGCCGGGAAGAACAGGAACAGCACGGTAAAGAAGATGGGCATCATCTTCATGATCTTAGCCTGTACCGGATCTGGCACCGGCGGATTCAGCAGTTGCTGCACGTACATGGTGACACCCATCAGGATGGGCAGCACGAAGTAAGGATCCATGGCGGAGAGATCCTTGATCCAAAGCGCAAAGGGTGCATGGCGCAGCTCGACACTTTCAAACAGTACCCAATACAGGGCGATGAATACCGGCATCTGCAACAGCATGGGCAAACAGCCGCCCAGCGGGTTGGCTTTTTCCTTTTTGTACAATGCCATCATTTCCTGGGACAGCTTCTGCCGATCATCAGCGTAGCGTTCCTGCAACCGTTTCATCTGCGGTGCAACCCGACGCATATTGGCCATGGATTTAAAGCTGGCGGCAGACAACGGATAAAGCGCGATCTTGATGATCAGCGTCAGCAGAATAATGGACAGACCCCAGTTGCCTACCAGGCCATGTAACCATTGCAGCAACTTAAATAGCGGCAAGGCCAGCCACCACAGAAAACCATAGTCCACGGTGAGATTCAGATTCGGTGCCAGCGCTCGTAGCCGATCCTGATCCTTGGGGCCGGCATAAAAAGTGGCCTGCATCTCCGCCTGAGCACCAGGCGCAACCTCCTGCAACGGTGAAATAAAACCCACCACATAGGTGCCGTCGGGACGATGGTTACCGAAGAATCTGTTGCGCTGTTGCTGATCCGGTACCCAGGCGCTGAGAAAATAATGTTGCAGCATGGCGATCCAACCGCCATCCACATGCCGTTGGTACGCGCGCTCGCGCAGGTCTTTGAATTTGAGTTTGTTGTAGCGGTCATCATCGGTGGTGGTGGCTGGACCAACGAAGGGCTGCATGCCAATAGGTGTACCTGCAGCCGGCGCTTTGTGATCACCGCGTTTTATCTGGCCAAACAGGGCCGCACGGAAAGGTGCTGCGGACTGGTTATGAATGCGGTAACTCAGGCCAATGGCATAATCATCCGGATCCAGGTGATACACCTTGTCGATAACCACGCCGTCGGCTTGCACATGACGCAACACCAATTCCCCGGGCGCCTGGCGAAAATCCGTGGTGGCGGAATGCAGACTAAATAAGGGGCGGGCTTCGTTACTGGCATCAGGTATCACCAACCCGCTTTGAGCCACATAGATCTGGCCAGGGGTGTTATCCAGCAGCTGATACGCAATATCCGGGCGCGACTGGCTGACCGGAAACGCCAGCAGATCCAATCGCACCAGATCACCGCCCAAGCGATCAATCCATAGAATCAGATTATTGGTGCGCACCTGCACCAGACGTTCGGCAGCCACAGGTTCAGGTTGCGTGTGTGTTGGCGGCGGCGCGGCTTCATCCAGCAGCAAACTGGCATCAGGCACATCGGTCAGCCCAGACCCGGCAGGTGCATCGGCAGGCACCTCTGAAGGTAGATAGGTGGGTACATCACCCGCCAGCGGTGTGACCAAGGGTGCGGTTTGGGTTTCAGGCGGCAGCTCGGGTTGGCCATAATCTTCATGCCAAGCCAATACCAACAGATAGGCCGTGGCAGCCATACCGATCAACAGCAGAATTCGTTGCAGCTCAGGTGGAAACATGAATCAGAGGCACCAAATTTTTAATCAGGAAGAATGTATCTGTTCCGGTGTGGGCACCGGATCATAACCACCCGGATGTAGGGGATGGCACTTACACAGACGCTTGAAGGTCAGCCAACTGCCGCGGGCCGGGCCCAGGGTTTCGATGGCTTCCATGGCATACAGCGAGCAGCTGGGAAAATGTCGGCACTGATGTCCAATCCAGGGCGAGAGCAGATAGCGGTAGGTCCGGATCAAACCCAGTAACAGTGCGCGGCAAGCGGCGCTCAGGTATTGGCTGATGGTTGCTAACATGGAGCCCCAGAATTCTCTGCGCTGACGGGTAGCTGCTGCCAAAGGCGCGACAGTATACCCCTTAGCTCGGCGTTGGAGGGGGCCGCGGTCAATTGAATTACCAGATCCAGGGGTGGCAGTTGTTGGCATTGGGCCCGAAAACTCTCCCGCACCACGCGCTTTAACCGATTGCGGGTAACCGCCAAACGCACCTGGCGCTTGGCGACGATCAGGCCAAGGCGGGCATGGTTGAGCTGGTTGGGAACGGCGGCGAGACGACAAGGGCCCAGTTGGCGACGCAGGGCAGGCCTGCGGAGTACCCGGTCGTAATCAGCTTTGGTAAGGAGTCGGTGCTGCCTGGAGAAGCGCACGGCCCGGCGGCCAGGGTTAGACCGTCAGGCGCTTGCGACCTTTGGCACGGCGAGCGGCAAGTACTTTGCGGCCGTTTTTGGTAGCCATGCGGGCACGGAAGCCGTGAGTGCGCTTACGTTTCAGGACACTGGGTTGAAAAGTGCGTTTCATGATCCCGCTCGGGCAGATGGCAAGGGTCGGCGATTTTAGGCAGGTGCCTGGGCGCTGTCAAACGCTGTTCGCCTGGAATCTTCGCACGGCATCCTGCCCCCAACTTTATCCACAGTCCTATATAAGAAAGAAGTTTTTATATTTTGATAAAGAATTTGGTGTTGTACCTATTGGATGTGGCCTTGGCTGTGCATAAGCCGGCCTGGCCCCTGTGAACACTGGGGTTGCTGCGCTGGGTAGCCTGTGGATGTCAGGCCTGTGCCCTGAGGATAACTGAGGAAGTTATCCTGGGCTGTCCACAGGGCCCGTCTTGTTAATAGTTATCCACAGGTTATACAAAGGCTGGGCAATAGCTTGCGCACAGGCTAGGATTCCGCAGGAAAAAAGTTATCCACAGGCTGTTCAAGGTTTTCCCCACAGGCGACGCTTGGCTATGAGGTGGGGCGCTGGGTCAGGCAAAAATAACATGGGCTTGTTTTTCAATGGCTTGGGTAAAGGCGTCGGACCAGCGGCGCGAGCATGACATGGCTGTGAAGGCAGCAACCCAGTAAAATGCGGCAAAAACCGCTTGCGCTTATCTTCGGGGGATAGCTTGACCACCATTTCCGTATGGCAGCAATGCCTGGATCGTCTTGAGGGCGAACTGAGCTCTGAGCAGTTCAATACCTGGATCCGTCCATTGCAGGCCAAGGAAGAAGCCAGTGCCCTGCAACTGTTGGCGCCCAATCGCTATGTGAAGGACCAGGTGCATGCCCTGTTTCTGGGGCGCATTGGTGAGCTGCTCTCGGATCTGGGCAATGGCGGCAATGGCCTGGATCTGCGCCTGGACGTGGGTGGCGGCAGTCTGGAAGAAGTGGCCAGCGGGCGGCGGGTAGAGAACCAGGGCCGGGATCGCTCCTCGGATGACCTCAACCGCACCTTCACCTTTGCCACCTTCGTGGAAGGCAAATCCAACGAAATCGCCAAGGCCGCAGCCTACCAGGTGGCGGAAAATGCCGGTCGTTCCTATAACCCGCTGTTGCTCTATGGCGGTGTGGGCTTGGGCAAGACCCACTTGATGCATGCGGTGGGCAACCAGATTCTGGTGAAGCAGCCGGGGGCCAAGGTGGTGTACTTGCACTCCCAGCGCTTTGTGCAGGACATGGTAAAAGCCATGCAGATGAACAGCATGCAGGATTTTATCCAGTACTACCGCTCGGTGGATGCACTGCTCATCGACGATATTCAGTTCTTTGCTAACAAGCTCAAGTCTCAGGAAGAATTCTTCCACGTTTTCAATGCGTTACTGGAGCAGGGGCATCAGATGGTGCTTACTTGCGACCGCTATCCCAGTGAGATTGAGGGCCTGGAGGAACGCCTGAAGTCGCGCTTTGTGTGGGGACTGACAGTGGAGGTGGAACCGCCGGAGCTGGAAACCCGAGCGGCTATTCTGATGAAAAAGGCGGAGCTGGAGAATGTGGATCTGGCCACGGAGGTGGCATTTTTTATTGCTGAGCGGGTGCGCTCCAATGTGCGGGAACTGGAAGGTGCATTGAAGCGGGTTATCGCCAATGCCAGATTCACCGGCAGGCGTATATCCATTGATCAGGTCAAGCAATCCCTGCGCGATCTGCTGGCCATCCAGGATCGCCAGGTGAGCATCGAGAATATCCAGCGCACGGTGGCTGAGTATTACAAGATCAAGGTGTCGGATCTGCTTTCCAAAAGTCGGCGCCGGGTGTTTGTGCGGCCCCGGCAAATGGCCATGTTTCTAGCCAAGACCAACACCCAGCATTCCTTGCCGGAAATCGGCGAGGCCTTTGGCGGCAGAGACCACACCACGGTGTTGCATGCCTATCGCACCATGGCGGAACTCAAGGGCAGCAGCCCGGATGTGGCGGAGGATTTCCGCAATCTGACCCGCCTGCTGTGCCACTAATCAATTAACACCCATAAGAGGTTGGAGTCACATGAAATTCAAAGTGCAACGGGATGCCCTGTTGAAACCGCTGTTACTGGTAACCGGTGTGGTGGAACGCCGGCATACCCTACCGGTACTGGCGAACCTGTTGCTGGAGGCCACCCCGGACCAGGTGCGGGTGACAGGGACGGATTTGGAAGTGGCCCTGGTGGGGCAGATCAATGAAGGCATCACGGTGGAAGTGCCAGGTCGGGCCACCATCCCCGCCCGCAAGTTGGCCGACATCTGGCGCTCGTTGCCGGAAGGCGCCGAAATCAGTGTGGAAGTAGAAGGCGATCGGGCCCTGGTGCGCAGTGGCCGCAGCAAGTTCAGCCTGGCGTCCTTGCCGGCCGATGATTTTCCCAGTCTGGAAGAGGCCGCAGCGAATGCCGAATTCCGCATGCCCAAGGGTGAATTACGCCGCCTGCTGGATCAAACCAGCTTTGCCATGGCCCAGCAGGACGTGCGCTATTACTTCAATGGCCTGCTGCTGGAGGTCGGTGCTGATCGGGTGCGTACTGTGGCCACCGATGGGCACCGCATGGCCATTGCCACCCGCGGCGAAGGTGTGGCTGGTTTGGACCGCACTCAGGTGATCATTCCCCGCAAAGGCGTGCTGGAGATGGGGAGGCTGCTGGGTGAGGAGGGCGAAGAGGTGCTGCTGGCCCTGGGCAGCAGCCATTTGAAAGCCGAATTGGGCAATTTCAGTCTTACCACCAAGTTGGTGGATGGCCGCTTCCCAGACTATGAGCGGGTGATTCCCAAGGACTGCCAGCAGAGTTTTCAGTCGGATCGCGACAGCTTGCGTCACGCATTGAGCCGGGCGTCCATTCTTTCCAATGAGAAGTACCGCGGGATCCGCCTGACTCTGGAGCCGGATCAGCTCACCATCCAAGCCAATAACCCGGAACAGGACGAAGCCGAGGAAACCCTGTCTGTGGCCTATAAGGGTGAGAAGTTGGAAATCAGCTTCAATGTCAGCTACTTGCTGGATGTGCTGGGGGTACAGAAGAGCGGGGAAGTGCGGCTGAGCGTGTCAGCCAGCAATGGCAGCGCCTTGCTGGAGGCAGTGGAGCCGGACGACGCGCTGTATATCGTCATGCCCATGCGACTTTGATGCGGCGGCTTTGATACCGCCCGCTGGTGGGGCCGGCGCCATGCTGTTGTACCTGGAGGTGGCGGGCTGCAGGAACCTGCAGAATCTGCATATCCCCTTATCGGCTGGGTTGAATCTGTTTACCGGCGCCAATGGTGCCGGGAAGACCTCGATCCTGGAGGCGCTGTTTCTGTTGGCGCGGGGTCGCTCCTTTCGTACGGCGCGCCTGGGCCAGGTGATCAGCTGGGATCAGCCCAGCCTCTATGTGCGGGCCAAGTTGGCCACGGCCAATCGAGGGGACCTGCTGCTGGGGCTGGCCCGGCACCGGCGGGCGGTGCCCGAGTTGCATATCAATGGTGAGAATCAGCGCCAATTGTCCGCGGTGGCCCGGCTGCTGCCAATCCAGCTGATGTTGCCGGATGCCGGCGCCCTGGTGTTGGGCGAACCCGGAGCCCGCCGCAGCTTCCTGGATTGGGGATTGTTCCACGTGGAACAAAGTTATGGCGAACAGTTGCGCCAGTACCAGCGCCTACTGCGCCAGCGCAATGCACTGTTGCGCCAGGCCGAGGGCCAAGCCACCCAGCTGACCGCCGACTTTGCCAGCTGGACTCAGGCTTTGGTGGCCCAGGCCGCCGAAATCAGTCGCCAGCGCGAAGCCTATCTGCAGCAATTGGCACCGCTGCTGGTGGCAACCCTGGCGCAATTGGCGCCAGGACTGGAGATTGCGTTGGAATTGGATCCAGGCTGGTCCCAGGAGCGGGATCTGGCAGAAATACTGAGCGCCGCACTGCCAAGAGAGGTAAAATCCGGCGTCACGGCCTATGGTCCGCACCGGGCGGATCTGCGCCTGAGCTTGGCCGGACAGCCTGCGGCCAGCGCACTGTCCCGGGGCCAGGCGAAAATTCTGGCCAGCGCGCTGCACCTCGCCCAGGCGAGGCTGACCCAGCAGCACTCCCAGGTGCCCTGCACCTTTTTGATCGATGATCTTGGGGCTGAACTGGATCAGGCGCATAACAGCCGATTTTTCCAGGTTCTGGCGGAAACCGGTCAGCAAGTGCTGGCCACAGCGACCCAGGCGCCGGCCCTGGATGCCAGTTTTGCTGCCGACAGGCGCCAATTGTTCCACGTGGAACATGGTGACTGTCGGCCTTTGCATTGAGCTTTACCAGTTGAGGATGATTCATGGCAGATGACACCTACGATTCAGGCAGTATCAAGGTTCTCCGCGGCCTGGATGCGGTGCGTAAGCGCCCTGGAATGTACATCGGTGATACCGAAGACGGTACTGGCCTGCACCATATGGTGCAGGAGCTGGTGGACAACTCCATCGATGAGGCCCTGGCGGGTCACTGCAACGAGATCAATGTGATCATCCACCCGGAAGAGGCTGTGTCGGTCAAGGACAACGGCCGGGGTATTCCCGTGGATATCCATCCGGAGGAGGGGGTTTCTGCGGCCGAGGTAATCATGACCACCCTGCATGCGGGTGGGAAGTTCGACGATAACAGCTACAAGGTCTCCGGGGGCCTGCACGGCGTGGGGGTTTCCGTGGTAAACGCGCTCTCGGAGGAGCTGCGCCTCACCATCCGCCGGGGCGGCCAGGTGTACCAGCAGATTTATCATCATGGGGTGCCTCAGGAGCCCCTGAAGGTAGTAGGGGAGACGGATAAACGCGGCACCGAGTGCTATTTCAAGCCGTCCGCCGAGACCTTTGCCAAGATCGAATTTCACTATGAGGTGTTGGCCAAGCGCCTGCGGGAGCTGGCATTCCTGAATTCAGGCGTGAAAATCACCCTATTGGACGAGCGCAGTGGTAAGCAGGCAGAATTTATCTATGAAGGCGGCCTGAGAGCCTTTGTGCAGTACCTCAATGCCAATAAAACCACCTTAAACCAGGTTTTCCACTGTCAGGTGGACCGTGAGGACGGTATTGGCGTGGAAGTGGCCATGCAGTGGAACGATGGTTTTCAGGAACAGGTCTTTGCCTACACCAACAATATTCCCCAGGGCGACGGCGGTACCCATATGGCGGGCTTCCGTGCCGGTCTCACCCGCACCCTCAACGGCTACATCGAGCGTGAAGGCCTGGCCAAGAAAGTGAATGTGAATACCACCGGGGATGATGCCCGGGAAGGGCTC
>JBJHDG010000007.1:0-19421 GCA_050486425.1 Pseudomonadales bacterium
ACCGTCCAGGCCACCGGGCGTATCCAGGCGGATCACGAAGAGTTGGGCCTTAGCTTGTTCCGCGTCGCGGATGCTGGAAATCAGATAGTCTGCGGAAGCCGGTCCAATGGCGCCTTCCAGCTCCAAAAACCACACTGCGCCAGCGCCCGTTGGTGTGGGCGCGGCGGTTCGGGCCAGTGTTTGTACCGGTGTTTGTGCTGCAGTCAGGCCCAGCAGCCCCAATGCCAGTGCCAACAGCAGCCATGGAACGCGGGTGGGCTTTCGCATTACGCCAGTCATGGGCCGGATCATACGTTAGCCCCCAGTCGGGAGAAAGGCGGTTAGACGGTTGGGTACAGTCCCCGTTCCCCGAGCCAAGCCTGGTTGTAGAGCCGGGACTGATAGCGGCCACCGCCGTCACAGAGCACCGTGACAATGGTATGTCCCGGCCCCAGCTGCTTGGCCAGCGTTACGGCAGCCGCGACGTTGACGCCCGAGGAGGAGCCGAGGAACAAACCCTCCTCGTTCAGCAACCGATACACCATGCTGACACTGTCCTGATCCGGCACGCACAGGGCGCCATCCACCTGGGTGCCGGCCAGGTTATCTGTGATGCGGGTGGTGCCAATGCCCTCGCTGATGGAAGGCCCCTGGGTGGTGCGCAGCTCACCTTCGTTGAAATAGTGATAGAGTGCGCTGCCTGGGGGGTCGGCCAGGAAGATTTTGATGGCCGGGTTTTGGGCTTTCAGATAACGGCTGATGCCGGCCAGGGTGCCGCCGGTGCCGGTTGCGCAGACGAAAGCATCCATGCGGCCATCTGTTTGCTGCCAGATTTCCGGCCCTGTGCTCTCTTCATGGGCCAGACGGTTGGCCACATTATCGAACTGGTTGGCCCAGATGGCGCCGGGGAGGCTGGCAGCGAAGCGGCCGGCCTGTTTCTGATAGTTCTGCTCGTCCGCATAGGGTACGGCGGGCACCTGCCGCACTTCCGCCCCCAGGGTCTGCAGCAGCTCCACCTTCTCCGGGGATTGGGTATCGGGCATGTAGATGATGCAGGCATAGCCGCGTACCTTGCAGATATGCGCCAAGCCGATGCCGGTATTGCCGGCGGTCCCCTCCACCACAGTACCACCGGGTTGCAGGCTGCCGGCGGCCTCAGCGGCACGAATAATCCAAAGTGCGGCCCGATCCTTGACCGATCCGCCTGGATTCAGGAACTCGGCTTTGCCCAATATTTCACAGCCGGTCTCGGCACTGAGCCGGCGCAACCGGATCAGGGGTGTATTGCCGATGGTCCCGATAAAGCCTTCGCGAATATCCATGCGCTGGTCTCCTGGCGCCGGGTAGCCTTGGGCAACCTCGGGCCTGTAAGCTTGAAAACCCCGCATTCTAGCCAACTCGGCCCCAATTGCCCAAAGCTGGGGAAATGTCGGCCGGCTTGTGTTGCAGGCACCTGCCCATCATCAGCGGAGCATACCCATGAAAGACCAGACCATTGCGATTCACGGCGGTTACCAGACAGAGCCTACCACCAAGGCGGTGGCCACCCCGATTTATCAAACCGTGGCCTATGAGTTTGATAATGCCCAACACGGCGCGGATCTGTTCAACCTGGCGGTACCCGGCAATATCTACAGCCGCATCATGAATCCCACCTGCGATGTCCTGGAGCAGCGGGTGGCCATGCTGGAAGCCGGGGTCGCGGGCCTGGCGCTGTCTGCAGGTAGCGCTGCCATTCACTATGCCATCATCAACCTGGCAGAGGCCGGCGACAACATCGTCTCGGTGCCACAGCTCTACGGCGGCACCTATACCCTGTTTGCGCACATGCTGCCGAAACTGGGTATTGAGGTACGCTTTGCCGAATCAGACAGTGCCGCGGATATTGAGCGCCTGATGGATAAACGCACCAAGGCGGTGTTCTTTGAAACCATTGGTAACCCGGCGGGCAACATTATTGATCTGGATCCCATCTGCCAGATGGCCAGCGCCCACGGTGTCGCCACCATTGCTGACAACACGGTGGCGACACCGGCGCTACTCAAGCCTATCCAGCATGGCGTGGATGTAGTGGTGCATTCGCTGACCAAATACATGGGCGGTCATGGCACCACCCTGGGCGGCTTGATCGTGGATGCGGGCAAGTTCCCCTGGGCTCAGCACAAGGAACGGTATCCCATGTTCAATGTGCCTGAGGCCTCTTATCCCGGGGTGGTGTATGTGGACGCCTTTGGCCCCGCCGCCTATATCGGTCGTGCCCGCACTGTGCCGCTGCGTAACACCGGCAGCGCCCTGTCGCCCTTCAGTGCGTTCCAACTGCTGCAGGGAATTGAAACCCTGCCGTTGCGCATGGAGCGGCATTGTGACAATACCCTGGCCGTGGCCAAATTCCTGCAACAGCATCCGCAAGTGGAATGGGTAAGTTACGCCGGCCTGCCAGGTGACAAGTATCATGCGCTGGCGCAGAAATACATGCAGGGCAGGGCGTCCGGCATCCTGACCTTTGGGGTGAAGGGTGGTTTTGCCGCAGGGGTGAAATTCTACGACGCACTGGGCCTGTTCAAACGGTTGGTGAATATCGGTGATGCCAAATCGCTGGCTTGCCATCCGGCCTCCACCACCCATCGCCAACTTACCGAAGACGAGCAGCGCAAGGTGGGTGTGCTGCCGGAGATGATCCGGCTTTCGGTAGGCATCGAAGCCATTGACGACATTATTGCGGATCTGGAGCAGGCGCTGGCCGCAGCCAAATAACATTGTTGGGAGTAATCGCATGACGGAACTGCGCACGCAGCTGCTGCAAATGGCGCAGCTGCAGGAGCGACTGAATCTGCAGGTGCATCCGCAGTGGCGGGAACAGGGCCATGCCTACTATCGCGCCATTTGGATTGAGTGCGCTGAGCTGTTGGATCACTTTGGTTGGAAGTGGTGGAAACACCAGCGTACCGATCTGCCACAGGTAAAACTGGAGATTGTGGACATCTGGCATTTCGGCTTGAGTGAACTGCTGCGCGATGGTGTCGTCACTGATAACCAAATTGCTGAGGCGGTGCTTGCAGCCTTTCAGCAGCCGTCCCAAGGGCTGAGTTTCCCGGATGCCATCGAAGCCTTGGCACAAGCCGTGCTGGCGGGGCGCCGCTTCGAATTGGCACCCTTTGTGCAGTTGCTGCATAGCCTGCCGCTGCCCATGCAGGAGCTCTATCAGCTCTATATCGGGAAAAATGTGCTCAATGGCTTGCGTCAGGATCAGGGCTATCAGCAGGGCACTTACCGCAAAGTCTGGCAGGGCCGGGATGATAACGAGCATCTGGTGGAGCTGGCGGCGGGCTTGCAGGTCGACGCTGGCGACTATGCCGAACAGCTCTATGCGGCATTGCTGGCACGTTACCAGGCCCAACCTGAGTAAAGCCCGAGTGACGCTGACACCTTGGCTGTTGGAGCCGCCCCATTGGCGGCCCCAGGTAGTGGCGACACTGATGTTTGTGGTGCAGCAGCAGCAGATTCTGTTGATCCACAAACAAACCGGGCATGGTGCCGGCAAGGTGAATGGTCCCGGCGGCAAGCTTGAACCGGGTGAATCCGTAGTAGCCTGTGCCATCCGTGAGTGCGAGGAGGAGACCGGTATCCGGCCGCTTGCGCCCATGCCTTTGGTGGAACTGCGCTTTGCGGATCCGCGTTATCCTGACATGCTGGGCTATGGGTTTCTGGCCCGGCAACATACGGGGACCCTGCGCGCCTCGCGCGAAGCCGAACCCTTTTGGTGTGATTTGGCGGCGATTCCTTATGCGGACATGTGGCCGGATGATGCGCTTTGGTTGCCCCGGTTGCTGGCGGAACAGCCTTGCCGGGGTGATTTCGTGATGCAGGATGAACAACTGCTGCGGCACCGATTGGCACCACTGCCTGCGGTCGTATTGCAGCAACGCACCCAGAGCGCTGATCCGGTACGGTTATTGTGCTGAGGAAAGTGCGCTACGCATTGGAGCTACATGATGCGCATTGGTATTTCAGTTTCAAGCAGCTATCCCAACACAGATCCTCGGCAGGCGGCTGCCTACATGGTGGCGCGGGCACGGGCGGCTGCTCAGGCTGGTTTGGCGTCGCTGTTTGTGGGCGATCACCATGTAACGCCAACGCCTTATTATCAGAACGGCCCGATGCTGGGACGCATGCTTGCAGAATGGGGCGCACAACCGGCAGGCGCACTGTACCTGCTGCCACTTTGGCATCCGGTGCTGGTGGCGGAACAGACGGCCACCCTGGCCAGTATTGCCCAGGGTCCTTTCATCATGCAGTGCGGTTTGGGCGGTGATGTTCGGCAGAGTGCTGGCATGGGCGTGAATATCAAATTCCGGCCTTCCATGTTTGAGCAGTCCCTGGCCATTATTCGACGGCTTTGGGCCGGTGAGACGCTGGACGCGGAGGGCTATTGGCAACTCAAGGGCGCCCGTATCGCGCCCCTGCCGCCGGAATCCATCAGTGTCTGGATCGGTGCCTCGGCAGATCCGGCCATTGCGCGTGCAGCACGGTTGGGGGATGTCTGGTTGGCGGAACCTGGAATTACACCGGCCCAGGCGGGTGCGCGTATGGCTGTGTACCAGGCGGCCTGCGCTGAGCAGGGCCGTACGCCAAAGCAGATTGCGATCCGTCGCGACATCTACATTGGCCCCAGCAGTCAGGCCGCCCAAGCCAGCATGGCGCCCTATCTGGCACGTGGTTATCGCGGCTTTGCACCTGAGGCGCTGGTGATTGGTGATGTCGCGGCGGCCGTGGACGCCTTTGGCGCTTTGGCGGATCTGGGCTTTACCGATGTGCTGGTGCGCAATATCACCAGCAAACAGGACGAAGCCTTGGCCTGTATTGAGCGTCTGGCACAGGTGCAAGCGCAATTGGCGAACAGTTGAGCAACCGATGAATCTTGCCAAGTATGATTTGAACCTGCTGATTACCCTGCATGCGCTGCTGCTGGAGCGCAATGTTACCCGTGCTGCCAAACGGCTGGGTGTGAGCCAGCCGGCGGTGAGTGGTGCCCTGGCCAAGCTGCGCGCCAATTTCGATGATGCCCTCTTGGTGCGCGTAGGTCGACAACTGGAATTGACGCCTTTTGCCCAGCAGTTGCTGGAACCCCTGGAGCAAACCCTGAGCGCACTGGAGCAGGTTCTGGCGCGCCGTGAGACCTTTGAGCCAGCCACCGAGAAGCGTTCATTCCGTATTGCCTGTCGGGATTATCTGGCGTTCCTGCTGATTCCGCGCTTGGTGACAATGCTTCAGGCGCAAGCGCCAGGTATCAGCGTCTGTTTCAGTCCGCTGGATGCAAGCGCGCTGGATATGCTGGCCAGCGACAAACTGGATTTCCTGTTATTGCCCCAGGGCTATCAGCAGCAGTTTCCGGCGGTGCCCTTGTTTGTGGAACCCTGGGTGTGTGCGCTCTGGGCGCAGCATCCGGACGTGGGGGATGAGATTTCCCTGGCGCAATACCTGCAGCTTGATCATCTGATTTTTATGCCTGGCCCTGGCAAACGTGTGGCCGCCAGGCCCATGGTGTCGGATACCGATGTGCAGCGACATGCGTTAGTGTCCATCGAGAGCCTGGCGCTGATGCCGTTTCTGCTCGCCAACACCACAATGGTTGCGTTGGTCCCCAAGCGCATGGCGGAGGCGGCCGCGCACATGGCGGATATTAAAATCCTACAACCACCACATCAGGTGGCGCCGATACGGCAAACCCTGTGTTGGAATCCGCGCCGCTCCAATGACCCCGCGCATCAGTGGATGCAGCAACAGATCATTGCAGCGGCGCGGCAGCTCTAGAGTTTAAGCGGACACCATTCCCATCATCTCTTCATAGTTGCGGCGATAGAATCTGTCTTTTGCGTCCTCATCGATGTCGGCCATATAGTGCTCGAAGCGGCCCAACGGATCGTTGGTGCCTTCGGGATGCGGATAGTCGCTGGAAAACAGGAACAGATCGGCGCCGGCTTCCTTGATCATCTGCCCCACATCCTCACCCGGAAAGGGTGTGAACTTCACGGCGCGACGCAGATACTCCGAAGGCTTCATTTCCAGGGCTTGCACATAGGGATCCATGCGTTTGAAACCGCGATGGGCAAAATCCAACTGGCGCAGAAAACCCGGTACCCAGGCAGCACCGGCCTCAATCACACCGCCACGCAGCTTGGGAAAGCGGGCAAAGACGCCGTCATAGATCATGGCGGTAAGAAAAATTTGTGGCGCGAAGGAGAGCATCACGTAATCGGGAAAACGCAGGTTTTCCCCGCCGCCATGCAAGTCTGGTGCGCGCTCACGGCCATTGTTGTGGAACGCTTTGGGCTGCGTCATGGTGCCTGGGCCGATGTGCAACATGAAGGGCACATTGCGATCGCTTAGCAGTTGCCAAAATGGATCCAGATCGGTGTGACCCGGGGAGCGCTCTCCCGCCGTGCCTGCAAATACTTGGATGGCGCCGCAACCTGCTTGCAGCGCCGCTTCGGCCTCCGTCAGGGCCTTCTCGGTATCGTTCAGCGGCACATAGGCCACGCCGATCAGGCGCGGGTCGGCACTGCAGAAAGCTCCCATGGCCAAGTTATGGGCACGGATGCCAGCATAGAAGGCATCCTCATCCTTGGCTTTTAGCGCCGGATTCAGGGACGCCGTGGGAAACACCAACTGACTGGAGAAACCCAGATAGTCCAGTACCTTCTTGCGCTCTACGGGATCAAAAGCGCCATAGGCCAGCCAACCCTTGGGGCCGGCGATGGGATCTTCCTGAGCCTGGGCGTCGGCTACCGGATCCTGTTTGCGGGATTTGGCGGTCTCCAACATTTTGTCGATGCGGCCGGGTTTTTCCCCATACAGCGGCGGCAGCTTGCTGGCCGCACTGGGATCCAGGTACGGCTCCAGCCATTCCCGGGTTTCCATGACGTGACTGTCGGCATCGTGGCAGGTGCGATTGAGGGCGTATTTCATGCGTGTCTCCCGTTTTTATGATGCCGGATTCTGGCACGGGAGATTTTTTGATGTCCATCAAAAAGTATAATAAAAACAATTGGTTATCAGGACCGCTGATGGCCGCTATTGGTCTGGCTGATAGCTCAAGGGACGGTGCTGGATAGGCGTTGCTCATGGCGGCTACTGGCGAAAGGCATTGCCCATGAGATACAGGCCCAGGCGGTGCTGCATGCTGGGCAGATAGATCTCATCGCCCTCGGCTTCCGCCTGCAGCAGGGCTTGGCGCAGGGTGCCGATGGCAGCATCGAACTCACCCACGGCGGCCAGGGCTGCGGCCAGGGTATCCAGGTACTGCCAGTCATCAAACAACAGGGCGATGGGTTGAATCAGGCGCAGCGCAGTGGCGCCATCCCAGACTTCATCGTCGCTGCTGGTAGCCAGCAGCCAGGCCAACTGATGGCGGCCATCCAGACTGCCGGCCTCGGTGGCCTGCAAATAGTAGCGCCTGGCCATCAGGTGATTGCGTGGCAACAACTCTCCCTGTTCCGCCATGCGTCCGAGTAGCACCTGGGCGCCGGCATGGGATTTTTCTGCTGCCAGCAGCAGGGGTTCCAGCGCCTGTGCTGGTGTGGCGGTCTGCTCCAGATAGAGCCGAGCCAGTTGGTATTGGGCCTCGGCCAAGCCTTGATCGGCAGCCTGCCGGTACCAGTACAGCGCCAGATCCAGGTCCGGTACCGGCTGCCGATAGTTGCGATAGGCGTCCCCCAGCAGCAGTTGGGCATGGGCATTGTGTTGAGCCGCCAGTTGCTGCAGCCAGTTCAACAGCGCCGGTGCCACGGATTGTTGCCGGCTGCCATAGAGCGGACCGGCATAGTCCAGACCGCCGGGCAGGCTCAGGATACCGGCGCTCACCGCACCGCCGGTCCAGAAGCCAGTGATCTGGATGTCTGTGGGAAGACGCCTGGTGCCAGTACCCAGTGGCCGGTCGAATTCCCAGCGGCCATCGTGCAGGCTGCCGTCCGGCAGCCGGGCGATGCCCTGGCCGTGACGCCGGTCCTGGTGCCAGCTGCCTTCATAGTCGCTGCCGTCCACGCGGCGTTCCCGGCCGTAGCCCTGGCGCTGATCGGCTACCCAGGTACCTTCGTATTCCAGAGCGCCTGCCAGCTCCATACGGCCATAGCCATGGCGGCGACCCTGTTGCCACTGACCGTCATAGACATAGCCGTTGGCCTCCCGCAGCTCGCCAAAGCCATGGGGCACATCGTGCAGCCAGTCGCCTTCATAACGCGCACCATAGGCCGTGAGATACAGACCATAGCCAGTGCGCTGACCGAACATCCATTCGCCTTCGTAACTACTGCCATCGGTGTACTGAAACAAGCCCATGCCGTAGGGGCGATCATGCTGCCATTGGCCCTGATAACGGCCGGCACTGCTGGTAAACACGCCTTCGCCTTGGCGCATGCCCTGCTCAAATTGGCCCTGGTAATGACTGCCGTCGGCCAACCAAAGCTGCCCCTGGCCATGCCGTTGGCCAGCCAGCCACTCACCCAGATAGCGTTCACCGTCCGGGAGTCGCTGCTCGCCTTCACCTTCCGGCAGGCCATCGACAAAGCTACCCTGGTAATGCATGCCGTCGGGCGTGAGATAGGTAGCGTTGCCCGTGAGACGCAGGGCTTCTGGGCGAATATGAAATTGCCGGCCATCTGCCAGTACCAGCAGGCCGGCTTCCGGATCTGCGGCAGAGCCAGGTTCGCCCACGTACACAGGTGCTGGCGGCAGCAGGCTGCAGCCGGCCAGCCAGATGCAGGCCGCCAGCAGGATGCCGCGACAGTTTGAATCAGAGTGCCAGTTCACCGAGACTTTCGCGCTGCTGATCAGTGGCCCGGATGCGACTGATTTCTTCGCTGGGCGCAACCACACCCTATACCAGGCATGGATGCGTGATCACCTGAGGCAGGATGGCATCTGCGGGTGGCTGGGTACGCTGGAGCTGAATGCTGAGCACACCATCCTGCAAGCGTCCCGGACCCAGCAGGGATAAACCATAACCCGGGGTTGGCTGCGGTCCCAGGGCAATGGCCACCAGCAGATCCTCTTCAGCGGCGGCGGCATCGAGAAATTCCTGCTCCAGCAGGATGCCGCCACGCAGCTGTGCAAGCTGTGCATAGCTGACGCGGTGCACACCGGCACTCAGGCGGCAGTCGTGGTGCGCCAGTAACGGCAGTAACTCCACCGCTTGTGTACTGCAGCCAGCGAGCAACAGCACACAGGTCAGTGCCACCGGTTGCAAACGCAGAAACATGCGGGCCTCAAGCTGGTGATGAATCCGGCCTCAGTCTATCACCAACTTTGCAGGACTTTACCCGGCGTCACGGGCGCGTTGCGGTCTTCCACCAGGCCTTGTTGTGCCCGGATGGCGATGGGTCGGCCTTGTGCCGTGGTTTGTGGCTGCTGCAAGCTGGCCAGACTGTTACGCAGTCCGGTGGTGAAGTGGAGATCCTCGCGCGCAGCATTGATATGGATGATTGCCGGTGCATCCAGGGTGGGGAAGGCGCCGCAGGCTTCGCCGGTATCGCAGATATAGCCATCACCATTGTGGTCGGTGCCAGCGAAGAGGCGGTAGCTGCCTGCTGGTACCTGTGTCAAGGCGAAGTGGTATTGACCGTTGTGAACACTCACTTGGGTGTTGGCCACCGGCAGATAGGTGGCCGCATCCACCAGTACCACATAGTGATGACCGGCATCCGCGCTAACATCGAGGCTGAGTTTCTGCGCCACCACCTGCACGCTCACCTGGAACAGGCGATCATCATTCAAATCCCGGAAATTGAAGCGGACGTTGCCGCTGTAGTGGCCATCGGTGGGCATCAGATCCCGGTCTATGAATATCTGATACTGACCCATGCCCTGTTGATCGATGCTCAGCGGCAGTGCGGACAACCAGGGGCGGTTGGTGGTGAGCGGCTCGTAGCGCAGATTGCCACTGCCCAAGTTGCGTATCTGGATGCTGCGACTGGTTTCCATGGCGCCCATTTGCAGCGCACTGGGGTTGGCAATCAGCATGGGGCCCAGGCCAGTGCCACCCTGGGCGCTGGCGAGTTCCAGGGCGGCGATCACTGCTTTGCGGGCGTTGATCAGCCCAAAGCCGAATCTCGGATCAAATCCCGGTTGATCCAGTGTGTTGGTGAGCGCGCCTGTACTCAGCAGATACTCAAACTCATCCGGCGTCAGTGCCGGATACAGGGCTTTCATGAGTGCGATCACCCCGGCTACATGGGGTGCAGCCATGGAAGTGCCGTTGAGTGCGGCGTAGCCATGACGTATGGGTCCGCTGCGACTGTCATCACCCACGGTGCTGAGAATGCCGTCACCAATACCAGTGCCCGCATAGTTGGTGGCGTTGTTGCCACCAGGGGCGGCCAAACTGATGTGATTACCGAAGTTGGAGTAGGGCGCGAGCTGACGGTTGGCGCTGGTGGCAGATACGGCCAATACTTCCGGGTAGGCCGCCGGAAATGTGGGCAGGCTGCTGCCATCGTTGCCAGCCGCTGCGACCAAGAACACACCCGCTTGCCGGGCTGCGGCCAGCGCCTGCTGTTCGGCACGGGATGAGGTTCTGCCGCCCAGGCTCAGGTTGATGATGTGCGCCGGTTGCGCGGGAACAGCGCCAGAGTCGTTGGGCAGACCGGCGGCAAATCTGATGGCTTGTATCAGATCGTAGCTGGTGCCGCCACCCACTCCCAGTACCCGCAGTGGCATGATGCGGGTATGCCAACTCACACCGGCAATGCCGGTGCCGTTGTTGCCATGGGCGGCAATGATGCCGGCCACATGGGTGCCATGAAAGCTGCTGCTGGTACCGAACGCCAGGTCACCAGGATCGGTCGGATCCGGGTCAATGCCATCGCCGTCTCTGGCACGGGTGGCATCACTGATGAAGTCATAGCCAGGTACCAGCTTGTCCTGGGTGCCGGGGCTGTTCGCCAAATCCGGGTGCTCTGGCAAGATGCCGGTATCGAGCACTGCCACGATGACATCGGGACTGCCCTGGGTCAGTTGCCAGGCGCCCGGCAGATCCAGATCCTGCAGCTGCCATTGATAAGAAAAAAACTGGTCGTCAGGTGTGAACAGGGGGCGGCGGATGAAGTTGGGTTCGGCGATTTCCCCGTCGTTGTTGTGATTAAAGCGCGCAATGGCGGCCAGGGTGGCGAGCTTGTCCAGATCCCGGGTGGCGACCCTGCCAGCTTGCAAACCGGGACTGCGGGATTTGAGCTGATCCCGGCGGCCTGCCATGTCGGCAGCAGGGGACGCCGCCTGAAACGCCAGCCCGGTTTGCTCCAGGCGCTGCCGACGCACCATGAGTGCGCGCCCTGGCATGATGCTGGACCTGTCTGCAGTGGCCATGGCTGCATTAGTCGCTGGCTCGCGGGGGCTTACCAACAGTTCACCAGGCACAAAATCATCGCTCAGCACCGCGGCTTGCTGCTGGTCTGAGCTTTGCGTGCTGCCGGTAAGGTGCTGCCCCAGAATCAGGTTGTAATTGCTGGCGCCGGCCAGAGCAAAGACCTCCAGGTAGTAGCTACCTGCTGCCGGCGCCTGCAAGGTGCCGCTGCCAGCGCTGAGCATCAGGGCGTCCACCAGTGTCGGCGTTGGGTCGGTGCGCCAGAGGTTCAGGCCCAGGATGGCGCCACTGGGTTCAGCCAGGGAGAGCAGCAGGGTTTCCTGACCCGACAGGCTTACCAGGTAAAAATCGCTGGGATCGCCGGCGGTAAAATGCACGCCGCTGCTGGCCCCAGTTTCAGGTTGATTGACGAAGCCAGCCAGGCTCACCGGATTAGGTAGCAGTTGTGCCTGGGCAAAGCTGTTGTTGGCAAACTGGGGGGCATTGCTGTCGTTGGTGGTGCCATCCACAGCGCTGTGGCTGAGCACCTGAATGCTACCGGTCAGATCCAGCGCTCCGGTTGCGGGCAGTACGTTGACCTGAGCGCTGGTGGTGGCACTCATACCCTGGCTGTCGGTAACCCGGAGCCGGACCTCGTAGTCACCCGGGATGGCAAATACATAAGACAGCAGTGGTCCAGTGGGACCATCGTCCGAGCTGAGTACATGCAGGCCGTTGGGATGATGAATTTCCCAATGATGCTGCAGTAACCCGCCGTTGGCTGTGGATGCGGAGCCATCCAGCACCACCAGCAACGGCGCCTGGCCGCTGCTGGGTGAGACCTGGAGCTGAGCGTTGGGTGCCTGTGGCGCGGGGGCGCCGCCGCTGGCGCGGTTGCTGCTGCCGCCACCGCCACCACCACTACAGGCGGCAAGCAACAGGGCCAGCAGCAGGCTCCCGAGCTGGTACCAGGTGTGGCGCGGGAAAATGGACAGGGAGGCAGCAATATTCATCGCCGCGAATTCTCCCATAGCGCCAGTTGGCAGATTGTCAGCGAATTGCAGGCTGGAAGCTGAGTTTGTGAGTGCTGCGAAGGGTCAGGACGTCAGGCGCGGGAATAAAAGGGCGTGTCGCCGGGTGAACCCGGCGAAGGCAGCCTCTCTTCTGGGGGGAAGGACACTTGAAAGGGAGGACTGTATCTCGAGGCTGCCGCCACGCCGTAAACCTGATGCCCGGCATTATGTCCAGGACCTTGCGGGCAGTCAACGGCTTTGTACAGGTTTTGTATAGGTGATTTTGTTCAGCCGGTTTGCAGTGCCTTGGCGCTGGCCAGGCGCGCCAGCGCCAGCTCCACCCCGGCCCGGGCATGGGACACTTCTTCCCGGATCAGTTCATGCAGCTCGGCGTCATCCGGTGCTTCACTGATGCATTGGGTGGCGTAGGCGTTGAAGGCATTCAGGCTGTTGATCAGGGAGATCAGGTGGCGCGGTGTGGCTTCGCCCCGCTGCAGGGCCTTGGCGGCCAGCGCCACCAACTCATGATCGGAATAGCGTCGCGGTGCGGGTTTGCCGGCCTGCTGTCGGCCTTCACCCGGGGTGGTACAGGCCCGCAGCAGGGCCTGCCAGCTGAGGGGCCATGCCAGTGGCTGTACCCCCAGTTGTTGGGCCTGGGCCAGGGCCTGGTCACTGGCGAACTGATACAGCGCCAATATGCGGCAGTCTGGCGCCGCATCCCGCACCAGATGCAGCTCCTCCGGGTTCAGGCTGGGTAGCTGCACGGCGACCAGATCCAGTTGTGCCCGTTCCAGGGCGCGGCTGTTACAGAAGTCCTCCAGGCTCACCCAGCGCTGACAAATTTCCGCTGTGTCAGCATCCTGGCTCTGCTGTTCCAGCAGGAGCAAATCCGGGCCCACCAGCCCGACCTGGGGCAGCCGGCGGTGGTCTGTGGTGCTACTGCGGAGCTGGAGACGGGCATGCAGCTGCTCGCCCGAGAGTTCCACCAGGCTGCTGATGGGATGGCCCTGATCCAACAGGGTTTTGATGCGCTGCAGACGCCTGAGCTGGGCCGCGCTGTAGAAGCGGGCGTTGCCCTGCCGCTGGGCCGGCTGCAGGCCGTACCTGCGTTCCCAGGCGCGCAGGCATTCCACGCTGATGCCGGTAAGGCGGGCAACGGTGCCGATACGGTACAGGTTGGGCGTGGTACTGGACGTAGTGCTGGACATAGTCCCCGGATTCTAGCCAGATACTGGCCTGTGTCCAGTACATCAGGGGGCGTCAGGTACGCCCAGCAGGCATTCCATGCGCATGGCCGCTTCCTGGGTACTGTAGTAGCGGGGCAAATATTCCAGTTCCCGAAACCCCAGGTGCCGGTAGAAAGCACGGGCGGTCTCGTTGCCGGCACGTACCTCCAGGCGGATTCTGCTGATGCCCGCGGTACGGGCGGTGCGCTCCAACCAATGCATCAGATGTGCGGCTATACCGCGGCGGCGCACTGCCGGCAGCACCGCCAGCAGCAACAGGTGGGCCTGCTCCATCTCATAACGCATGGCGGCAAAGGCACAGAGTTCCAGTGAGTCCTTGCGCCGGGCGCATAGCACCACGGCGTCCGGGTCCAGCAACAGTTTGCGAATCTCCGCGTTACGCCAGCGCCAGTCCAGGCCCTCCTCGATAAAGTCTCTGGCCATGCTGGCAATGCTGGGTACTTCCTGGGCTCTGGCCAGGCCAAATTCCAATGCCAGGGGTTCGATCATGGGCCGTCCTCGCCAATGTATGGTTGCCCAGGTGCCAGGGTTGGTGTTGGCCAGCCCAGGGTCTGCAATAAGCCGCCCAGCTGGTCTGGTGCTGGGCAGGCCTGTGTGGCCAAGCCCAGGCCTTCAGCGCTGACCAAATGGGCTGGCTGCTGACTGACAAACAATACCTGCTGTGGCGTCAGCTCCAGCAGGTTCAAGGCGGTTTTTATCAGGCCTGGATCCGGCAGGCTGTTGCCCAGGTCGCAGGAAAACACTTTCACCTGAAACTGTCCGCAAGCGGGATGTTGCAGCAGCGCCGCCTTCTGCAAAGGGTCCCGATTAGCTACCAGGGCCAGAGCCGTACCCGCTGGTCGCTGCGCCAGGATCTGCGCGAGCCTTGTGCGCACTGAGGCGCCCGTGAGCCAGGCATGGGCAAAGGCCTGGCTGCTGAAGCGACTACCCAGCAGTGCCGCCACATCCGCATGCATCTGCTGCGGCTTGCGGCGTCCACGCTGAGCCTGCTGATGGAAGCCTGCGCCCAGCAGGCGCATCTGCACATTGTCCATATCCAGGCCACTGAGTCGGGCCAGTGCTCGCAACTGCTGGGCCGGCTGGAATCTGAACAGAATGCCATCGGCATCCAGGAGTAGGGCCTGATAGGGAAATATAGGCGCGACGGCTGGTTTCATGTAAAAACCGCCGCTGTACTGGGATCGGCCAGCACGCCCATGGCCAGCAGCCGTTCCAATCCGGCCAGCCCAAAATCCGCCAGCGCGGCCTGCGCGCCCAAGTGTCCATAGTGAAACTGCCCTAACAGGTAGCAGATGCCGCGCAGACGCAACTCGAACCAGTTGCGGGGATTGGGCGCTGCGCCATAGGCGGTGAAGGCGGCGTCGGCGGCAGCATCGCCACCCCAGCTCCACAGGCCGACGAAATCCGCGAGCGGATGATCCCAGTCGGCGTCTGTCCAGTCGATGACGGCGCTGATTCGGTTGGTGTTGACCAGGATGTGCTCGGTGCCCAAATCCATGTGGCAGAACACTTTGCCGGGGAGTTGCCCGCCGCCCTGGGCGGGCAGCGGGCTGAGGCAGCTGCCGTGCCGCTGCGACAATAACTGTTGTAGCGGCTGCTTGAGCGGCACCGGCAGCGCGCTGGCCACTTCTGTGAGCATCTGGCGGAATTCCACCAGGTTGGCACTGAACTGATCGGGAATTTGTCGGGGTGGTGGCAGGGGTTGGCATTGATGGAGCGCCTTGAGCCAGGTTCCCAATTGCTGGCCCAGTTGGGTGGCAAGGGCCTGGGAATAGGCTTGACGATGCAGCTGCTGCCCCGGCAACCAGGGATAGGCTGCAAACACCAGGCCTTGCGCAGGATCCAGTTGCTGCCATTGATAGACGGGTATCTGGATCTGCTGCTGCCGCAGCGGCTGCAATTTGGCCAGCAGCTCGAGTTCCCGTTTCAGCCTGGAGGCCTCGTTGGCACGTTTCGGCACACGCAGCACCCAGGTGCCTTGGTGTGGGTGCTGCAGCTGATAGGTGCAGAAGTCCCAGCCTTCACCCAGATCGCTGAGGCTGCCGTCGGCCAGTGCGGGCAGCAGCTGCGGCAGCTGTTGCTGCAATGAGGCGGTTGATATTGGCCTGGGATTGTGCCAGGGCCGGGTCTCAGGCCGGACTGCGCCTGCGCTCATCCTGGGCCTGCAAGAGTGCGGAAAATTCTGCTGCCGGCATGGCATCTGCCAGCAGAAAACCCTGCAGCGCCTGACAGCCTGCAGCGCGCAGCAAATCCCATTGCGCCTGGTGCTCCACCCCCACGGCCGCGCAGTACAGCCCCTGTCGCTGCGCCAGCTGAGCCAACTGTTGCACCAGGCGCAGGCTGGCCGCATCCGCAGTCATGCGATGCACCAGGGTGCGGTCGATCTTGATGCCGCGCAGTGGCAGGCTGTGGAGTAATGCCGGATCGAACAGACCGTTGCCGACCCGATCCAGCGTGAAACTGAAACCCAGATCGGCAAGATAGAACAGCTGGGTCTGGTACTGGCCGGCAAGCACCGGCAGCTCCTTGGCATTCAGCTCGAACTCCATGCGATAGGCATCCAGTGCATTTTGCACCAGCGCATCCAGCACCATGTCGGTAAAGGCCGGCGCATCCAGCTGACTCTGGGTGAGGTTCAGCGCCAGCATCATATCTTCAGGCCAGTGTGGCGCCCAGTGTCCGGCGTGGGCGCAGGCGCGCTGAATGATCCAGTCGCCCAGGCGGGCAATCTGACCGCGCGCCTCGGCGGCGGCGATAAATGATTCGGGGCGCAGCTGCGCCACTTCAAGGCCATGCCAGCGCAGCAGGGCTTCGCTGGCACGGATGCAACTGCCATCCATGGTCCATTGGGGTTGGAAATGAATCTCAAAGCCCATGTCGCCATCTTGCTCCCAATCACTGGCGGGCAACTGCTCACTTCCGCTTAACAAGTGCTGAGTGCGGGCCAGGTTGATGGCATTGACGATGGCTTCGGTAAGTTGCTGGGAATCTGTGTGGTTGGGATTGAGCCAGACCGCATCTGCATCCAGAGCGTCCGCTGTCGGCAACAGCCAAAGCACGGGCGTCTCTCTCAGGGCCTCACGCAGCGCAGGATCGGCAATGTCCGTAAGTACAATGTCGGTAGCGCCGGCGTCTTCCACCAACAGTTGCAGCAGGGCCTGGGTGCTTTCGACATTGCGCCAGAGCCTGACGTGCCGTGCCAGCAATGGTTGCAGCCGCTCGAGCAGCCCCGGATCATGGATCCAGGCGATGATGGAAAGATCCAGTGTCATGCGTGGGATGATGGCGTTTTCAGCGGGGTTTCTCTAGTATTTTTTCGTCCGACAACCTACCCCGGGTTTGTAAATCTAACAGGCTGCTGTCGCTCCATGATATAAACGCGAGCCTGACTGGGAGGCTGTCAGCGCCCACAGCAATGTTCGCATAAGGAGACCCGATGGCCGAGATGTCCATGAGCAGAGCAATCAGTTATCTGGCTGCTCAGGATCCTCAGCGTCCTGCCGTTACCCACGAAGGCCAGACCATTAGTCGCCAGGAGCTGGACTTGGCCAGTAATCGTTTGGCGCGTGCTTATGCCGCCCTGGGCGTCAAGCAGGATGATCTGGTCACCGTGGCATTACCCAATTCCATCGCAGCCTATGTGGCCTATGTGGCCATCTGGAAGCTGGGTGCGACGCCGCAGCCCATTTCTGCCCGGCTGCCTTTTGCGGAGCGCCAGGCCATTGTGGAGCTGGCCAACCCGGCGTTGATCGTGGGTGTGGCAGCTGGTGTCCATGGTGATCGACCCAGCGTGCCCGCAGATTTCGAGCCTGATCCAGCGCTTAGTGATGCGCAGTTGCCGGATTGCATCGCCCGGCACTGGAAAGCGCCCACCTCCGGGGGCAGTACGGGCACGCCGAAGATCATTGTGTCGCATACGCCGTCGGTCATAGATCCGGAGGCTGAAACCGGGTTCGGTCAGGCACCCAATGGTGTGCAGCTGGTGCCCGGTCCCCTCTACCATAATGCCCCCTTTATGTTTTCCTGCCGCGGTCTGCTCACCGGTAATCACCTGGTGGTGATGACCCGGTTTGATGCGGAGGAGGCGTTGCGGCTCATTCAGGCCTATCAGGTTACCTGGATGCTCATGGTGCCCACCATGATGCACAGAATCTGGCAGCTGGGTGAGCGGGTACGGAATCAATATGATCTCACCAGCATCCGCGGCATGCTGCATCTGGCGGCGCCTTGCCCCATCTGGCTAAAGCAGGCATGGATTGAATGGCTGGGCGGCGAGCGCATTTGGGAATTGTATGCAGGCACGGAGAGTCAGGGGGTGACCATCATTCGTGGTGATGAATGGTTGCTGCATCAGGGTTCCGTGGGTAAGCCGGCGCCGGGCAGCATGCGCATCCTGGATGACAATGGCAATGAATGCCCGCCGGGGGTAATTGGCGAGGTCTACATGAAGCCGCGGCAGAGCACCTATCATTACATTGGCGCCAATGCCAAGCGCACAGCGGATGGTTGGGAAACCCTGGGCGACATGGGGAAAGTGGACGAAGATGGTTATCTGTATCTGGCGGATCGCCAGACCGACATGATTCTTTGTGGTGGCGCTAATGTGTATCCGGCAGAAGTGGAAGCGGTGCTGGATGCTTTTCCCGGCGTGCGTTCCAGCTGTGTCATTGGCTTGCCGGATGCGGATATGGGTAACCGGGTTCATGCCATCATTGACAGTGCGGGCGCTGCGCTGGATATGCAGGCATTGCAAGCCTGGTTGGATGATCACCTGGCACGTTACAAACATCCCCGCAGTTACGAATTGGTGGACATGCCGCTGCGTGACGATGCCGGCAAGGTGCGGCGCGGCGCCTTGCGTGCAGAACGTCTGCAGGCGTCTGCCAACGTCGCTTGACGACAACCTGATTGTGTTCAGGATCACATTTTCTTCGCTGCGAGAGCGTGATGGCCACGGCTGGCATGGATATCGCTTGCCCATTGCTGAAACAGATCAAGCGCCTGGTGTCCCGTAACAAATAGCAGTATCAGCTGACTATCCGGGGCAAAATCAGACATGGGAGGTGAAAGATGGACTACGTAGGCATAGACCCGCTGGTAGGTCTGGAATGTCCGGATTGCAGACATGTCGAGCGGCTGCCCTACAGTGAGTTGCTGAACAAGGCGCTGGCCGATCTACCCATCTGCTGCAGTGATTGTGGTACGCCGCTGCGTCATGATTGGGCCACCGTGGATCAAGTGCAGACCATCATCCATCGCCGCATGCTGCAAATGCAGTCCCAGGCACCGGACAAGACACCCCGCCACGCGGGTTAGCCGCTGTTCCTCGCCTGTCAGTCCAAGCTGCTGAGGATAAAGGCAAACTCTTCCGCCACTTCCCAGAGGCCATCGTAGCGGCCGGTCGCGCCACCGTGGCCGGCGTCCATGTTGGTTTTCAGCAGCAGTAACTTTTGATCCGTTTTGCTGGCACGTAGTCTGGCCACGTACTTGGCGGCCTCCCAGTAGGTGACTCTGGGATCATTGATGCCTGCCGTGACCAGCACCGGCGGATAATCCTGGGCGCGGATTTGTTCATAGGGTGCGTAGGATTTGATCAGGGCGAAGGCTGCCGGATCTGCCAGTGGGTCTCCCCATTCCGGACGTTCCAGTGGTGTCAGTGGCAGGTCTGGATCCAGCATGGTGTTGAGTACATCCACAAAGGGGACATGGGCAACCGCCGCGCCCCAGAGTTGTGGCCGTTCATTCAATACGTAACCGATCAGCGTGCCGCCGGCGCTGCCGCCGGCGATGGCAATGCGGCCGGCGCTGCTGTAACCCCGCTCGATCAGATAAGTTGCACTGGCGATAAAG